>CANIYR010000007.1 GCA_947471825.1 Phycisphaeraceae bacterium
AGGTGAAACGATTGAGAAAATAGGCTTGGATAAAAGATTGACCATTCGTACATCGTGAAGCAAGCGCATCATACCCGATTGAATAAAACTATTCAAACACCTTGTTTTTGATTTAAAAGAACCTCTGGGCCAATGCTTTACACTATCTGTAGCTGAATTTTTAAGTTTTTTAAATGAAAAATTGGATTAATTTAGACCATTTGCTTTCATTGTGTAAAAACCCGCTTTTATCGAATGCAGCCTCCATTCGGACGCCAACCGTGGCAAGCCTTTTAAAAACTGCGCCTGGAATCTAGAACAGAGGCTTGGATTTTTATTTAATCAATTTTTACTGCCGCGACCGCTGCCGGACGGCTTCAAATAAAACCACGGCTGCTGCCACCGAGGCATTGAGCGAGTCAGTCACTTGGCCCAGCATCGGAATGGCGATGCAAGCACCCCCGCTTTGCCGGGCGGCGGCGGCCCATGCTTGCGATAAGCCGCTGTCTTCTGGGCCGATCACCAAAGCCACCGCGCCTTGATAATCCGCCTGCACATGGCTGATCGGTGGGAAGCCGGGCAGCCCTTGCGGGTAAGCCGCCAAAATGCGCATGTTGTTTCGCAAAAGCCATGAAATGGCCTCTTCTTCACCCACGCCCACCGTCGGCACCGAGAACACCGCACCGGTCGAAGCGCGGATCGCATTGGGGTTCATCGCATCCACCGGCGCACCGGCGGCCAGCACCATGGCCGCCCCAGCGGCATCCGCCGTGCGCACCATCGCGCCCAGGTTGCCGGGCTTCTCGGTGCCGACAGCCACCAAAAGGAGGGCGTTCTTGGGCGGCGCTTTTCCAAACGAAAAGACCGGAACTTCGCACACGGCCAGCAACCCCTCCGGTTCGCCCAGATAACAAGCCTTGCGGAATACGTCGGCCGAAGCCTCGACCCAGGCCACGCCCGGCAAGGCCTGCAAACCCGCCAGCGCGTTTTGCCCGTCAAGGCCGGAACGGGCCATCAAAGCGGGGCACACCCAAGCCTCCGCAACGCGCAGGTTGGCGGCCAAGGCGCGCGACACCGCGCGCGACCCCTCGGCCACAAACAGGCCGGTTTCGCGGCGCTCCTTGTGGTCCTGCAGCCGGATGAGGGCCTTGAGGCGTGGGTTGGTCAGACTGGTGATGGCAAGGGGCTGCATGAGCGGATGGTACCGGCAGGGCGGCGTGGGCCTTCAAACCGCCGCCGGCTTGACCAGTTCATGACTGACCGTCCACACGTCGCCGGCGCCCATGGTCACGATCAAATCGCCGTCGCGGGCGGTCTCGCGCAACTGCTCGACAATCGCCCCCAGGGGCGACACATGCCAGGCGGTCACGCCGCACTTGCGCAGGCGGGCGACCAGGTCGCCGGCGGTGACGGCACGGCGCTCCTGCTCGGAATCGCGGGAAAAGAAGATTTCCGGCACCATCACCACATTGGCGGCGGAGAAGGCGGTGGCGAACTCCTCCATCAAAAAGCGGGTGCGGCTGTGCTGGTGCGGCTGGAACACGCATACCAAACGCTTGGGACGGTAGAACTGGCGCAGCGCGCGCAGTGTGGTGTCGATTTCGGTCGGATGATGGCCGTAATCATCAATCACCAGGGCCTGCCCACCTGTGCCAGGGCGGTCGATCTTCATGGACCCCAGCCGCTGCATGCGGCGGTCCAAGCCGGCAAAGGTGCCGATGGCGGCGGCTATGGCCTCCCAACCGGCGCCACAGCGGTTTGCCAGCACGGCGGCGCACGATGCGTTGTAGGCGAAATGGTCGCCAGGCATCGGGCTGTGGAAGGGGCAGACCACCTCGCCCAGGTGGCGCAAACGCACCTGGCCTTCGGGCAGGATTTCCACCTGCCAGTCGGCTTGGGAGGCGAAGCCGATGGTCTCCACCCTGCAATCGAGTCCGGCGGTGATCTTGAAACGGTGCGGCGATTCATGATGGATGAGGAGCGTTCCCAAGCGGGGATCCTGCGGCAGTTTCCTGGCGAAAAAAGCGAAGGACTCGACGATTTCCTCGATGCCGCTGTAAACGTCCAGGTGGTCCGCCTCCACGTTCAAAATGACGGCGTGCGTCGGGTTGAAATTGTGGAAGGATCGGTCGAACTCGCATGCCTCGGCCACCAGCACCTCGCCTTCGGTGCCGGCCTTGGAGCTGGTGCGCGCGCCGCCGCCGATTTGGGGGCAATTGGCCCCGACGATGAATGACGGATCCAAGCCGGCGGAAATCAGGATGTGGGCCAATATGGAGGTGGTCGTGCTCTTGCCGTGGGTGCCGGCCACCGCCACCCCCACCCGCCCGCGCATCAGCGCGCCCAGCACCTGGGCGTACTTCACGACCTCAAGACCCCGGCGGCGGGCCTCGACCACCTCGGGGTGATCATTCTTGATGGCGGCAGAAATGACCAACACCTCGGTGCCCCACGGCACACTGGTTTCGGTCTGCTCGCCGCTCACCGAAAAGCCCTCGGCGCGCAAGGCCTCCACGGAGGGGCCGCCACCCTTGTCCGAACCGGTCACCCGCGCCCCGCGCTTGCCGGCCATGCGGGCGAGGCCCGACATGCCGCTGCCGCCAATGCCGGAAAAATGCAGGCGGCGGCCGGCCAGGGCGACCCCCGCGCCATGCTGGGCGTCGGCCGGAAAGAGTAAGGGGGCGGGGGCGGGTTGGGCCATGGGTGAAATCCGTTTCGGGGAAAGAACCAGCCTTGGTTCGGCAAAAGGGGTGGGGAAACCGGCGGGGAATCAGGTCAATTCCTTCTCGCCAACCAGGGTGAAACCGCGGTCAAAAAGCAATTGGGCGGCCTCGCGGTTATTGCACGTGTGAAGGGCCAGCACCGGCACGGTGCGCGGGCGGACCATCAGGGGATAGACGTAATCAATGGACAAATGGGCGTTCATCAGCAGTTCGCACATCACAGGCAGGGTGTGGCCACCGTCCAATTGCACCACCAGCACATCGTTCTCGGCGAACGGGTACTCGTAGCGGAATAACAGGCGGCGGGCCAGCGCGCTGTCGCTGGTCAGGACGCGCACCACCGCATGGCCGGTGGACTCCAATATGGAAAAGCCGGACAGCGTGAGCGGCTGGTTCTCGAACACCTCGACCAGGGACAGCAGGCGTCCGACCCGGTTGTCCAGAAAAACACTGAACTGGATGTTATGCGGCGCGCCGGGGTGCTCGCCGAGGGCCTTGGGTTGCGTCTGTGCCAGGCCCATCCCCTGCGTGGAGGAGTCCGTCAGGTCCCGCATGACCGGCTCGCGCACACGGGTCTGGCCTGGATGGGGCGTTTTGGACGACTTGGGCATGGGGGGATTATCGGCCTTTGGCCGGGGTTTGCTTCGGGATTTCACTGGGCCTCAATACCTGGCCACGCCCGGATCCACCGCCAAGCTCCACTGGTCGATGCCGGCCGCCATGCTGTCGGCCGGCACGCCGTTTTCGCGCAAAAAAGCCGCCACCCGCAGGGAACGCACGCCATGGTGGCAGTGGATGACCAAAGGCTGCGGCAAGGCGCGGAATTCCTCCAGCCGGGCCGGGGTTTCATCCATGGGAATCCACAGGGCGCCTGCGATCTTCGCCACCGCCAACTCCGGGGGCCGGCGGCAATCCACCAAGGTCACGCGTTTTTCCGCCAGCGCCGCCGCGACCTGGGCCGGGGTCCACTCCCATTCCGGACGGAAGGCATAGCCGGCGGGCAGCGAAGCGTCGGGCCCGCGCGTTCCGGGGGACGGCGCATTCATTGGCCAAGCACTTCCACGCGGGCCAACTGATCCAGGTTGCACACGAAGAGTTCGCCGTCGGCCTTCTGCACCGTCAGGCGGTCCAGCCACAGTTTGTCGTTCTTGCCGTGGGCGAACCACGAGCCGGTGGGTTTCTGCCGGTGGCTGACCACCGTGCCCTCGACGCAGGAGGAGAGGGTTTGCTCCTGGCGGGCCATTTGCGTGGTGATGCGCACGCGGGTGCCGGGGGCGAAAACGGGGGATGCGGGAGCGGCGGCGGGGGATGAGTTGGTCATAAAGTGGACGCGGCGGCCATGCGCGCGCGAGTGGATGTGTTGCGGAGGGGGCATGGTAACAAATAGGCCCCACGCCCCGAATCTGTGCGACAACTTGGTCCGTCTTTTGTCGGCAATCCCCCGCCAACCCTAGACAAAACGCGGATTGGGGCTAGACTTTCGCCTTCTTTCCGGTCTTTAATCCTTTTTTTGGAGCAACCATGGGTGCAGAATGTTGTGGATCGAAACCGTCGTGCGGGCAGGGGTCCTGCGGGGTCACGTTGAAACTCTGCATCATGATGTTCGTGCAGTTCTTTGTGTGGGGTGCGTGGTTCACCACCCCGTTCCTGGCGCTTGGCAAGGCGGGCATCGGTGGCGTTACCGGCGAGGCCTATGGCAGCGCCCCCATCGCCGCCATGATCGCCCCGCTTTTTCTGGGCATCATTGCCGACCGCTTTTTCGCTTCTGAAAAGGTGATGGGCGTGCTGCTGCTCATCGGCGGAGCCGCCATGTGCGCAGTGCCGCATTTCGCGGCCGAGAAAAACGCCGCCGTCGTCGGATGGCTGTTCCTGGCGCACATGCTTTGCTACATGCCGACCCTGGGCCTTGGCAACACCATCGCCTTCGCCAACATCAAGGATGCCACCAGTTTCGGCAAAATCCGCGTCTGGGGCACCATCGGTTGGATTGCCGCCGGCTTGGTTTGCGGCTTCCTCGGCTGGTCGGACAGCCTCAACATGTTCATGCTGGCCGGCGTCTCCTCGCTAGCCTTGGGCGTCTTCAGCTTCATGCTGCCCACCACCCCGCCGCCGGCCAAGGGCCAGCCACTCAACCTGCGCGCCATCTTCATGGTGGACGCCTTCAAAATGCTGCTCAACCCGGCTTTCGCGGTGTTCATCGTCTGCTCGACGCTGATCTGCGTGCCTCTGGCCTATTATTACGGCATCACCGGCGGCTTCCTCGCCAATTGTGGCTTCAGCCAGCCGGCCAGTTCGATGACCATCGGCCAGATGTCTGAAATCGGCTTCATGCTGCTGATCCCCTTCTTCTTCCGCAAGCTGGGCGTCAAGTGGATGATCCTGGTCGGCATGCTGGCATGGGTCGCCCGCTATCTGCTGTTCGCCTTTGGAGCGCCGGATCAGGTGACTTGGATGCTGTTCTTGGCCATCGCCCTGCACGGCGTGTGCTATGACTTCTTCTTCGTCACCGGCTTCATCTACACCGAAAAACGCGCGCCCAAGGAAATCAAGGGCCAAGCCCAATCGATGCTGGTTTTCTTCACCCAAGGCATCGGCATGTTCTTCGGCTTCAAAATCGCCTTCGCCGGGCCGGACAGCGTCTTCCATGTGGCCTTCAACGGTTTCGGCAACGCCGTGACCAAGCAGGGCGACCTTGACAAGGCCATCGCCGCCGCCACACCCCCCGAGACCCTGACCTTCGGCCAGCAATTGGCCAAGATGTTCTCGGTGAACCTTCCCGCTTCCGTGGACCACGCCTTGGTGACCGACACCATGACGCAATGGAAAAGCTTCTGGATGGTGCCCGCCCTGATGGCCGCCGTCATCGCCGTGCTGTTCTTCGCGGGCTTCTGGGACAAGACCGTCAAGGCCGAAGAACCCGCCCCCGGCGACGCCCCCAAGGCCCATTGATCCTGAAAAACCGCATCCTCCCCAAAAACACCGGCGCAAGCCGGTGTTTTTCATGGATGAAAACGGGATGAATTTCCTCACAGTCCCTACACTATCCACCCCCTTCCCAGCCGCCATGACCACCGAATTCCCCCCGCCCCCCAAGCCCAAGATCCCTTTCCACAAAATGCTGTGGAAGGAGTGGATCAAACCCGTCGGCACGGTCCTGCTCCTCATGATCGTGGTGCGCTCGTCGGTCATCGACTGGAATGACGTGCCTTCCGGCTCGATGCTGCCGACCATCCAGATCGGCGACCGGGTGGTGGTCAACAAGCTGGCCTATGGCGTGCAAATCCCCATGGGCGGCCCCTACATCGAAGTGCCGCTGACCCCCTGGCGCTT
Source organism: Phycisphaeraceae bacterium (assembly GCA_947471825.1). Lineage (GTDB taxonomy): Bacteria > Planctomycetota > Phycisphaerae > Phycisphaerales > Phycisphaeraceae > CANIYR01. Next base: position 6,033 of record CANIYR010000007.1, read on the forward strand.
CAAGAACCCGCTGCGCGATGTGCCGATGATCCGCTGGGGCTCCGGGCCGGCGCGCGGGGACATCGTCACCTTCTGGTCGCCCAATGTCCTGCGCGACGGCTCGGTGGACGGCCGCCGCCTGATCAAGCGGGTGGTGGCGGTGCCCGGCGACACCCTCGAAGTTAGGGAAGGCGTGGTGTACCTCAACAACAAGCCGACAGCCTTCACTGAAACCGGCACCGGCCGCACCGAAACGGTGGTCCGCGAGAGCGGCGAACGCGACACCCGACCGGTGCGCGACGGCATCGAACAGGCCGACGCCAGCCCGGCCCACTATGTGCAGTTCATCGACGGGCGCCCCAACCTGCGCGACATGGCCCCCGTCACCCTCAAGCCCGACCAGTACTTCTGCATGGGCGACGACCGCGACGACTCCGGCGACGCCCGCGTGTGGGCCAGGCAAAACATTTTCCTCAACCGCGAACAGATCACCGGCCACGCCTTCGGCGTCGCCTGGAGCCTCGACGGCTGGTCGCCGCGCGGCGACCGTTTTTTCAAGAAATTGAAGTGATTCCATGCCAAACACCCCTTCCTTTCCGCTGTCGCAAGCCAGCCGGGCCGGTTCGCCCCAACCCATCAACGAACTGATCGCGCTGGCCCTGGCCGATCCAAGCATCATTTCCCTGGCCGCGGGCTTGGTGGACTACAAGACGTTGCCGGTTGAAATCGTCAGCGCCCACTCGCCGGGCATCCTGGAAAAACACGGGCAGGCCGCCCTGCAATACGGGGTGACCGGGGGGTTGCCCGCCTTGCAACGCGAAATTTTCCTGCACCTCTCCCGGTTGGAGGAAGCCGCCGGGCACAAACTCGAACACTGCGGCCCCGCCCAGGTGGTGGTGACCACCGGCAGCCAGCAGTTGCTGCACATCCTGGCCGAAATCCTGCTCGACCGCGGGGACATCGTCGTCACCTGCTGGCCGAGTTATTTCGTCTACACCCAGGCACTGGCCTCCTTCGGCGCGGTGCCGCGCTCGGTGGACATGGATGAACACGGCATCATTCCGGAGCGCCTTGAGGCCCTGCTCGCCGAATTGCACGCTGCCGGGCAACTGCCCAGGGTCAAGATGGCCTATCTGGTGACCTACCACCAAAACCCCACCGGCATCACGCTGTGCGCGCAGCGCAAACCGGTCATTCTGGAAATCATCAAGCACTATTCGGCCCTGGCCGGCCACCGCATCGTGATCGTCGAGGACGCCGCCTACCGCGAGCTGGCTTTCTCCGGGGAGCCCGGGGCCACGCCGCCCTCATTCCGGGCTTTCGACAAAACGGGTGAACACACCGTCATCGCGCAGACCTTCTCCAAGCCCTTCGCTCCCGGCGTCAAAACCGGCTACGGCTTGCTGCCCCTGGCGCTGGTCGGGCCGGTCATGCAGGCCAAGGGCGGGCGCGATTTCGGCTCCAGCAACCTGTGCCAGCACCTGCTGGCTTCGGTCATGGCAAACGGTGATTTCGACGCGCATGTGAAGCGGCTCAAGGCGGCCTATGCCGCCAAAGGCGCCGCGGTGGTCTGTGCCCTTGAAAAACATTTCGCCGGTGTCCAGGGCGTTTCCTGGTCGCGTCCGGCCGGCGGCATGTATGTGTGGCTGACCCTGCCGGCGGGCGCCGACACCGGTCCGGGCAGCGCCTTCCTCAAGGCCGCCATGGATGAAAAAGTGATTTATGTGCCGGGGGTCTTCTGCTTCCCGGCCGATCCGGCGCGCACAGCCCCCGTCAACACCATCCGCCTGGCTTACGGCGTCACCGATCCGGCGCAGGCGGCCGAAGGCGTGCGTAGGCTGCGGGCGGCGTGGAAAAAAGTCAGCGGGGAATGACCGCCACGCTTGCGTCACCCTGTCAAAACAAAAACGCGCGGCCATGGCCGCGCGTTTTTGTTTTGACAGGGTGGCCGTCCGCTCACTTGCCGCAGCAACCGCCGCCGCCGGAGAGGGCCGGCTGCGCCACTTCCAACGCCACCACGCGGCCGCCGCTCTTGCGTTGCATGTAAGTGGCCTCGGCCCCGGCCACGCCCTCGGCGCCCGGGCCGGCGCCCGGCACGGCATCGGGGTCGGCCCGCACTTCCATCTCGTTGTACAGGTGGAAGGAAACACCCAAGTCCTTGAGCATCTGGTGGTCCTGCTTGGGTGTGCGGCCAAAGGTGGTGAGGTAGTTGCCGATGAGGAATGACGAACCGCCGGCGAAGAAAATCCAGCTCTGCATGTCGCGCAAAACCTTTTCGCGGCCGCCGGCGATCTTCAATTCCTTGGTCGGCAGGAGAAAGCGGTAGACGGCGATGATCTGCAGCGCCTCGCGCGGCTCCAGCTGGGTCACCGTGCCGTGGATGCGGGTGCCGTCGATCGAAAACAGGAAATTGATCGGCACAACATCCACATCAAGGTCGCGCAGGGCCAGGGCCATGTCGATGCGGTCCTCCCAGTTTTCGCCCATGCCGAAGATGCCGCCAGAGCAGATGGAGAGGCCCGCGGCCTTGGCGTTCCGGATGGTGTTGACGCGGTCGGCGTAGGTGTGGGTCGAGCAGATGCTCGGAAAGTGCCGCTCGCTGGCCTCAAGGTTGTGGTTCACGCGCTCCACGCCCATGCCGCGCAGGCGCTTGGCGTGCTCCGGCGACAGGTGCCCGAGGGTGGCGCACGGGCGCACCTTGCCTTCCTCCGCGGTCTTCTTGAAGAATGGCTCCATCCAATCCAATTCCTTGTCGGTCGGCCCCCATCCGGAATTGACAATGCCAAACGACGAGGCGCCGCTGGCCAGGGCTTCGTGGCCGGCCTTTTCCATTTCGGCGACGCTCATGACGGCGGGCTTGACATGCGTTTTGTGCGCCGAGCTTTGCGAGCAATACGAGCAATCCTCGGAGCAGCCGCCGACCTTGCCGGTGACGATCGAGCAGAAATGCACGCTCCTGCCATGGCGGGCGATGCGGATCTTGTTGGCCCAGAACAAAAGGTCGAAGAACTCATCCGACATCGGGTCCACGGCGGCGACCTCGCGGGCCTCTTCGCGGGAAAGATCGGTGCCGCCGAGAACCTTGCACGCCAATTCCATGATGCGGGCGGACAGGAAAGCCGGGGTCTGGGTGGCCGTGACGGGCATGGGGGTCCTTGGGGAAAAGAATGGTGGCGCATTGTAACCGGGCAAGGAAAAACCCCGTGAAAACGGGGTTTTGAAACCGGGACACAAAGGGCGTTCAGCGGCCGCCGCGCACAGGGGAGTCGGTTCCCGCCTTGCCGCCGGAAAAAGAAAATTTCTGGGTGCGCAGCAATTCCAGCTTCTTGTTGCTCATGTTGGTGCGGTAAAGGCTCAGGGTGTCGCCAACCAGCACATACAGGCCGTCTTCATTGGCCTGGATCTTGGCGGTGGCCACCGTGGCCGAACCCTGCCAATTGACCGTGGCCGCCTGGGCGGCAGGGGGCGATGCAAATGACTGGAACAGAATGCCGGCCAAGAAAAGGGCGGAAGCGGAAAGGGCGCAGCAGGCAAAGCGGGTGGGATTCATGGGTGATTTATTGTGGATGGATGTTGGGAAAGACAAGGACGGAACGGGACAGGCGTTTGTTTTGTGCCAGTCAGGCTTGCGGCAGGATCACGGCTTGCGGGTTTTGTCCAGCGCATTCAAATCTTTGCTGATGTCGCGCACATCGCAGGTCTCGAACTTCTTGGAACCCATGTCAAACGAAATTGCGGCGACCTTGCCGCTGTCAGTATCCACCAGGTAGACGGTTTCGGGAACCGAGCCCATGCTCTGCCCAACAACGAGCGAAACGCGCCCCTCCCCGCCGAAAGCCTGCGCCTTTTGCGGGGGCGCGGACAGGATGAGTGCGCCGACAAGGGCGGCGTTGGCCAAAACAAGGACGGCAACGGTATGACGGGAATCAAACGGGGTCATGGGGGGTTCCTTGAAAATATTGAAGAAGGCGATGTTGGCAATGCCTGGAAAGGTGTGGCGGGCGTGTGAAATCCGCCGGAATGGCCGGCCTTGAGGGGTCAGTCCTGGTGGGTGCGGCGCGGGCTCATAAGGGAAATGCCCATGATGAGCAGCACCAGAATGATGGCCGCGGCCACCCCGATGCCGGAATAGCCTTGGGGCGACTTGATGGAACCCGGATCACGCACGGCCCAAGCGGGCACGGCCGCAAAGGCGGATGCAAGGGCGGCGGAGGCGGCAAAAAAAGCAGTTCGCATGGTGCCCATCATACTCAAGGCCGCCGGCAAAGCCAAGCTTTTTTGGCGGCCGGCCCCCCAAGGCGAACTTGGTTCACTTTTTCATACTTTCATGCCGCGCTTTCGGTATCATCCACCACCCCCTTTTCCCAATCGTTTTGCGGAGCACCCATGCCCCTGTTCGCCTTCCGTTCTTACGCCACATTGACCCTGCTTGCGGCTCTCGCCCTGCCGGCCGTGGCCGCACCCGAAACCCCCGCCACGCCGTCAGCGCCGGCCACCGCGACCGCCGCCGGCTTCAAGGCTGTGGTGACGGCGGAAACCGCCATCATCCTGGCCGGCTCCAGCAAGGCATACTACCCCGTGGGCCGCCTGCCGCGCGGCGCGGTGGTGGAGGTGCTGGATGCCTCCTACCCCGGCTATGTGCAAATCAACCCCCCGGCCGGCTGCGAGGCTTTTGTCGCCAAAGCCAAGGTGCAGACCGACGACAAGGGCGCCGTCGGCACGGTGAGCGAAGACGGGACCGAATGTTTCGCCGCAGGAATGGAATTGACCCCCGCCAAGTCCTTCCGTGTGCAGCGCAAATTAAGCAAGGGCGAAACGCTGGAAATCATCGCCGTGGTCGGCGACTTTTACCGCGTCAAGGCGCCCCGGGGCACCACCGTTTACATGTCGGCTGATGCCGTGCGCAAAGCCACCGAAACCGATTTGGGCGCCGGCGGCCCACCGGAAGCCAAGCCTGATTTCAAAGCGGACAGCACCAGCAATGATGGCAAAAAAAACGACGGACCCCAAACCGTCAAGCCGGCCGTGAAAAAACCGGCGGAGCCGGGTGAAAAGAAGCCGGATGCCGGCAAGACGCCTGGGAAAAACACCGAAAAGACGCCCCAACCACCGGCCGACACACTTGACTCCGTGGCCACCGATCCGGCCCTGCGCGCCGCCGAAGGCCGCTTGCTCGCCGCCTACGCCGCCGCCAAGGATGCGGCCCTGCCAAGCGCCACCGCCAAACTGCTGCTGGCCGAATACGCAGCCTTGGCGCAGCGGACAGACTTCGACGCGGTGGACGGCCAATTGGCCAATGGCCGCGTGGCCCAGCTGACCCGCCAGTTCAAACTGTCGGAGGCAAGCGAAAAGGTGAACGCCGCCGAAAAAGCCGCGATCGAGGCGGGCAAACCCCCGGTCACCCCGGCGCCGGTGGGCTACGACGCCGTTGGGCAGCTCAAAATCTCCACGGTGTACAGCGGCAACGGCCTGCCCGCGCTCTACCGCTTGGCCGACCCCGCGACCGACCACACCATTGCATATGTGATCCCCTCCTCGCTGGACAATGCGGGTCAGTTGCTCAACAAACTGGTGGGCATCCAGGGCGAGATCCAAGTCGATCCGACCCTCAAGTTGCGGGTGATCCGCATCAAGAAAATTGAAATGCTGTCGGCCGAAGGCAAGCCGGCTGGCGAACCCGCCCAAGCCCCCGCGCCTGCGGCGGAAACCAAGCCGGCTGTGGAAGCCAAACCGGCAGCCGACGGAAAACCCGCCGAGCCGGCTGGCGAACCCGCCCAAGCCCCGGCGCCTGTGGTGGAAACCAAACCGGCTGTGGAAGCCAAACCGGCCGCCGATGGAAAACCCGCCGAGCCGGCTGGCGAACCCGTCCAAGCCCCGGCACCTGTGGTGGAAACCAAACCGGCTGTGGAAGTCAAACCGGCCGTCGATGGAAAACCCGCCGAGCCGGCGAAAATCGATGCCCCGGCATCTGCCGACGCGAAATAAGCGCGCTTGGCCCGGATAGGCCACCCCCTTCCCGGACCTTGGTTGAAAATGCAAAAAGAACGCGCGCCGAATCATCGGCGCGCGTTCTTTTTTGCAAACTTGCGGACTGCGGACACAAGCGTGTCCGTGCTCCCTTATTTCACATAACCAGGAACCTTGTACTGGCCGGGCACGCGCACACCCTTGACGCCGAGTTCGGCCTTGCCCGAAGCCAACTTGTCGGTGCCGATGCGGAACTTGGAATCCACAAAGGGCTTCCACTTGAGCACCTGGCCGGAATAAGCCGATTCGCGGCCAATGACGCAGGCGAGCGAAGAATCGGAAACCCACGGAATGTCGTTGAGGGGCTTGCCGGCGCGGATGGCCGCGATGTTTTCGGCATGCTCGGTCTGGTAGGGGTTGTGCTTGGCGATGTCGTCGGTGCTCCACACCGGCTTGGGGTTGCCATGCTCAAACATCAGTGCACGGCTGTTGCCCGGGTTCGGGAAGAAATCCATGTAGCCCTTGGTGCCGACGATGCGGTTGAAATTCTTGCCATCGGCGCCGGGGATCTGGCGGCCGTAGAACGCCACCTGAATTTCATTGCCTTGCAGGTTCTTGAAGGTGTAATCGACCGCAAAGGAGTCAAAGCCGTCACCCACGCCGCTGCGAATGGGTTCTTGGCGGCCGCCGTTGGCGTAGGCCTTGGTCGGCGGACCCTTGAGAGCCCAGACGATGGCGTCCAGCGAGTGGATGTCCTGCTCGGTGATGCAGTCGCCCGACAACCAGGTGAAGCTCAGCCAGTTGCGCAACTGGTAATCCATGTCATCCTGGGTCCAGCCCTGCTTGACACCGTAACCCTTGGTGATCCACGGGATGCTGGACTGGTAGTAGGACTGGGCGCTGACCACTTCGCCGATGGCGCCGTCCCATACTTTCTGGATGGCGGCCTTGTAGGAATTCTCGCGGCGGTACTGGAGGCCGCAGACGATGCCCAAGCCTTTTTCTTCGGCCATCTTGCCGGATGCGCGCACATGGTCGTAGGTGAAGGCATCCACGCAGACGGGCTTCTCGACGAAGGAGTGCTTGCCGTTTTCCACCGCGGCGCGCAGGGTCAGGTAGCGCAGGCCGGGCGGGGTGGTCTGGATGACCAGGTCCACTTCCGGGTGCGAGCAGACTTTTTGAATGGCGTCGTAGCCGACGAACTTGTTCTCGGCCTTGACCGCGAACTTGCCCTTGGCTTCCCAGCCCTTGAGGCTGTTGTAGGAACTGTTGAGCGGGGCCTCGTCGATGTCGCCCATGACGGTGAGCACCACATTTTCGCTGCTGGAGAGCAGGTCGCCCACCGCACCGGTGCCGCGGCCGCCGCAGCCGATGATGCCGATGCGCAGGGGCTTGTCGCCGTCGGCGGCAAAGGCTTTGCCAGCCACGAAGCTCATGTTGGAAACAGCGGCCACTGCGGCCAAGGCGCCGGCGCCTTTGACGACTTCACGACGAGAAAGATCCATGGGGGGTCCTTTGAGGGGAGAGGGAATGACGAGGGAGAGGCGGAGTGTAGGCCAGATTGGCCCAAAAACAAGAGCCATCACAAGCAATGGACGCCAAAAAAACAGTGGCATTACAGTCGCGGCGCAATTTTCAAGGTGGCTTGGCACGGGCACAGCTCACGCAGGCCGCGCCACCCAAACAGGCAGCCCCGCAAACACCTCGCACGAGCGCCGCAAAACCCTTGGTAAAGACTTTGAGAATCCTTGCGCAAGGTCTGTCCCTATTGATTTAAAACTATATTTTTAAATGTTTTGACGTCTTTTATCCTCAACTCTTCCCCTGGTAATGCCCAATCCAAGCCGCCAACGCGGGCTAACCTCACTCTTGCGGATCGCCAGACACTCTCCCGCTTGCGCAAGGTCTGTCCCTATTGAGAAACCTTGTTAAAACCTGCTTGGATCACCCATCCCCTATCCTCAAAAGCGCCACCCCCTATGTATTAGATTTTCTAATCGACTTGACCTATTTAATCATCTCTTCTTATACTTAGGCCCTTCCATGGACACCCTTCGCCTATTTGTGGACATATGCCGTCTGCGCAGCCTCTCGGCGGCGGCACAGCGGCATGGCATCACACAGTCGGCCGCTTCCCAGCGCATGGCCCAAATGGAGAAGCAGCTCGGCTTCGCCTTGCTCGACCGCTCGGTGCGCCCAGTGGGCCTGACCGCCGCCGGCCGTGCCTACTTGGTTGGAGCACAGGAAGCCTTGGCCGCCTTGGACGGTGCGGAAGCGCAAGCCAAGGCCATTGCCAATGAACAGCGTTCAGGCGCAGCCCGCGCCGGTTCTTTCCAAGTGCGCGGCGAAGTGCGCATCTCGGCCATCTACTCGGCCGGCATGGATCTTTTGGCCGGCCTGACCCACGCCTTTGAAAAGGCGCACCCGGGCGTGGCCATCAGCATGGATTACCAGAAGCCCGACGCCGTCCACCGCGCCGTGCTGGAGGGCCGAGCCGATTTCGGCATCGTCTCCTACCCCGAACGCTCGGCCGGCCTGCGCATCCTGCCCCTGCGCGAAGAGCGCATGGGGCTGGTGTCGCCGCCCCAACCGGCCTCCACCGCCCACGCCCTGGCCATGGGCGCCGCCGGCGGCGTGCGCGCCGCCGACCTGACCGGCGTCGCCATGCTGGGCTTCGACCTCACCCTGCCGATCGGCCGGCGCATCGAGCGCCACCTCAAGCAGCACGGCTGCGAGGCCCCGGTGTTTGAGCACCGCTTCGACAACATCGACTCGGTCAAGTCCGCCATCTTCGCCACCGGGTTGCCGGCCATTTTGCCCCTGCGCACGGTGGCGAGGGAAACGGCCCAGGGCGCCCTGCGCGCCGTCCCCCTGATCCCCGAACTGGTGCGGCCGGTGGCGGTCATCACGCCCAAGGACGGCTCGCTCCTCTCGCCGGCGGCCAAGGCGGTGCTGGAGGAGTTGCTGAAGGAGGCGCCGCCTGACGGGACGCTCAAGTCGGCGGCGTAGGATTTTCACACCAAAAACAAAACACTTCACTTTTCAAAAAGAATTCAACCCGGTCGGCCAACCCCGACCCTCCCCCCACCAGCCATGTCCACCCTCACCCCCCTCACCCTCTCCGGCCGCCCGCTCACCCACCTCCCCGAGGCGCAGGGGCTCTACGACCCGAAGAACGAGAAAGACTCCTGCGGCGTGGGCTTCATCGCCAACATCAAGGGCGCCCGTTCGCACGCCATCGTGGCCGACGCGCTGGAGATGCTGCGGCGCATGGACCACCGCGGGGCCTGCGGCTGCGAGACCAACACCGGCGACGGCGCCGGCATCCTGTGCGCGTTGCCGCACGAGTTCTTCGCCCGCGTGACCGCCGGCCTGTTCAAGAAGCCGCTGCCGGCCGAGGGCGCCTACGCCGCCGGCAACCTGTTCTTCCCGCGCGAGCAGGCGGAGCGCGAAAAGGCGGTGGCGTTGATCGAGGCCCTGGCCAAGGAGTTGGGGCTGGAAATCCTCGGCTGGCGCGAGTTGCCGGTGGATGCCAACGGCGCCGATGTCGGCCCCTCGGCCCGCGGCGGCGAGCCGGTCACCCGCCAGTTGTTCGTGGGCAAGCCGGCCGGCCTGGACACCTTCGCTTTTGAACGCAGGCTCTACCAACTGCGCAAGCGCGCTTCGCACGCCATCCGCAACGACCAGGCCCTCACGGAGCGCAAGCTGTTCTATGTCTGCTCGCTGTCGGCCGGCATCATCATCTACAAGGGGCAGCTCACCTCGGCCCAGGTGCGCCTGTACTACCCCGACCTGCGCGAGACGGACTTCGCCTCGCACTTGGCGATGGTGCACTCGCGCTTCTCCACCAACACCTTCCCCTCATGGGACCGCGCCCAGCCGCTGCGCTGGATGAGCCACAACGGCGAGATCAACACCGTCGAGGGCAACCGCAACTGGATGAAGGCCCGCCAAGGGCAGTGCGCTTCGCCGTTCTTTGGTGCCGACATCCGGAAATTGTTCCCGATCTGCGAAGCCGACACCTCGGATTCCGGCTCGTTCGACAACGTGCTCGAACTGCTCTTGATGTCCGGCCGCTCGCTGCCGGAGGCGATCATGATGATGGTGCCCGAAGCCTGGGAAAACCACGAGCACATGGACCCGGCCAAGAAGGATTTCTACGCCTTCCAGGCCAACCTGATGGAGCCGTGGGACGGCCCGGCCTCCATCTCGTTCTCCGACGGCAAGTACATCGGCGCCTGCCTCGACCGCAACGGCCTGCGGCCCAGCCGCTATTACCTGACCCACGACGACCGCGTGGTCATGGCATCCGAAGTCGGCGTCGTGGACATCGACCCGGCCAATGTCAAGGCCAAGGGCCGCCTGCAGCCGGGCCGCATGTTTCTCGTCAACTTCGAAGAGGGCCGCATCGTCCCCGACGAGGAACTCAAGCAGTCGCTGGCCGCCGCCAAGCCGTGGGGCGAATGGCTTGCCGCCCAGCGCCTGGAGATTGACGAACTGCCCGAACAACCCGCCCCCGCCAAGCCGGGCAACGACGCCCTGCTGCGCGCGCTGCGCGCTTTCGGCTACACAGTCGAGCACCTGCACTTCCTGATGCTGCCGATGGTGCGCACCAGCAAGGAGGCGCTCGGCTCGATGGGCAACGACGCGGCCTTCGCCGTGCTCTCCGACAAGCCGCGCCTGCTCCCGGATTACTTCAAGCAACTGTTCGCGCAGGTGACCAACCCGCCCATCGACCCCATCCGCGAAGAGTGCGTGATGTCGCTGGAAACCGCCATCGGCCCGGAGAAGAACCTGCTGGCCGTCGGCGCCTCGCACGCCCACCGCCTGCACCTGCCCTCGCCGATCCTGACCGATGCGCAGGCCGCCGCCATCAAGGGCCTGACCGGCGCCGGGCACAAGGGCTGGACCACCGCCACCCTGGATGCCACCATGCCCGTGGTGGAGGAAGCCGCGGCCGGCGCCGCGCTGGAAGCCGCCCTCGACCGCCTGTGCAACGAGGCCGAAGCCGCCGTGGCCGCCGGCCGCCAGCTCATCGTGCTCTCCGACCGCGCCGCATCCGCCACCCGCGTGGCGGTGCCGGCCCTTTTGGCTACCGGCGCCGTGCACCACCACCTGGTCAGGTTGCAAATCCGCTCCAAGGCCGGCCTGGTCGTCGAAAGCGGCGAGCCGCGCGAAGTGCATCAGTTCTGCCTCCTGTTCGGCTACGGCGCCGATGCCGTCAACCCCTACCTCGCCCACCAGGCGCTGGTGCTGCTGCAGGATGAAGGCTATGTGGACGCCGAAAACATCCACGCCGAAGAAGTGCTGGTGGCCCGCTTCCACGACGCCATCGGGCACGGCATCCTCAAGGTCATGAGCAAGATGGGCGTCTCGACGCTGGCCTCCTACAAGGGCTCGCAATTGTTCGAAGCCGTCGGCCTTGGCAGGGACGTGATCGAAAAGTGCTTCCATGGCACCGCCAGCCGCCTGTCTGGCGCCGGCTTTGACATCCTGGGCAAAGAGGGGTTGCGCCGCCACGCCTTGGGCTTCCCGCTGCGCAGCCAGACCGCCGCCGCGGGCCTGCCCAACCCCGGCGAATACCACTGGCGCGCCGGCGGCGAATCGCACGCCTGGAGCCCCAAGGCCATCGCTTCGGTGCAGGAAGCCTCGCGCCAGGGCGACAACGAGAACGGCCGCATCGCCTACGCCGCCTTCGCCAAGACCGCGAACGAAGAATCGGCCCTGCGCTCGACCCTGCGCGGCTTGCTTGGCGTCAAATCCGGCAACCCCGTTCCGCTCGAAGAGGTCGAATCCGCCAAGGAGATCGTCAAGCGCTTCCGCACCGGCGCCATGTCGCTGGGCGCGCTCTCGCAGGAAGCCCACGAAACCCTGGCCCTGGCCATGAACCAAATCGGCGGCATGAGCAACAGCGGCGAAGGCGGCGAAGACCCGGTGCGTTTTGCGCAAACCAGGAACGCCGACGGCAGCAACCACTCCAAGCGCTCGGCCATCAAGCAGGTGGCCTCGGGCCGCTTTGGCGTCACCAGCCACTACCTGTCCAACGCCGATGTGCTGCAGATCAAGATCGCCCAGGGCGCCAAGCCCGGCGAAGGCGGCCAGCTGCCCGGCTTCAAGGTCAGCGACTACATCGGCAAGATACGCCACTCCACGCCCGGTGTCGGCCTGATCTCGCCGCCGCCCCACCACGACATCTACTCCATCGAGGATCTGTCGCAGCTGATCTACGACCTCAAGAACGCCAACCCCGCCGCCACCATCAGCGTCAAGCTGGTGGCCGAAGTGGGCGTGGGCACCATTGCCGCCGGCGTGTCGAAGGCGCACGCCGACCACATCCTGATCTCCGGCCATGACGGCGGCACCGGCGCATCGCCGCTCACCTCCATCAAGCACGCCGGCCTGCCGTGGGAACTGGGCCTGGCCGAAGCCCACCAGACCCTGGTCATGAACAACCTGCGCTCGCGCGTGCGGCTGGAGGCCGACGGCGGCTTCAAGACCGGCCGCGACGTGTTCATCGCCGCGTGCCTGGGTGCCGAGGAATACGGTTTTTCGACGGCACCGCTCATCGCGGTCGGCTGCATCATGATGAGGAAGTGCCACCTCAACACCTGCCCGGTGGGCGTCTGCACCCAGGACCCGGAACTGCGCAAGAAGTTCACCGGCACCCCCGAGCATGTCATCAACTACCTGTTCATGGTGGCCGAGGAATGCCGTTCTTACATGGCGCAAACCGGCATCCGCAAGCTGGACGACCTGATCGGCCGGGTGGACCTGCTGGAAGCGAAGAAGGCGGTGGCATTGTGGAAGGCCGACGGTCTGGACCTCGCCCCGCTTTTGACCCGCCCGGTGTCGCCCTATGCCGGCGCCGGCGTCAGGAAAACGCAGCAGCAGGAGCACGCCATTGACGGCGTGCTCGACCGCAAGCTCATCGCACAAGCCCAAGGCGCCCTGGAAAACGGCCAGCGCACGGTCATCGAAAGCCCCGTCACCAACCTGGACCGCACGGTGGGCACCATGCTCTCGCACGAGGTCAGCAAGCGCCACGGACTAAGCGGCCTGGCCGACGACTCCATCATCGTGCGCCTGCGCGGCAGCGCCGGCCAATCGCTGGGGGCCTGGGCGGCCAGGGGCGTGACCCTGGACGTGATCGGTGATGCCAACGACTATGTCGGCAAGGGCTTGTCCGGCGGCAAGATCATCGTGCGCCCGAATGAAAACGCCGGGTTCCCGGCGGAAGACAACATCATCGCCGGCAATGTGGCCCTCTACGGCGCCACCAGCGGCGAAGCCTACTTCCGCGGCATGGTCGCCGAGCGTTTCTGCGTCAGGAACTCCGGCGCCAAGGCGGTGGTCGAGGGCGTGGGCGACCACGGCTGCGAATACATGACCGGCGGCCGCGTGGTCATCCTGGGCAGGACCGGCCGCAACTTCGCCGCCGGCATGTCGGGCGGCATCGCCTATGTGTGGGACTTTGGAGGCGACTTCATCACCAATGTCAACCTGGAAATGACCGAGTTGGAGAAACTCGACCACGGCGACGACATCGTCGAAGTGCTCTCACTCGTCCAGAACCACTACCGCTACACCGGCAGCCCGGTGGCCAAGCGCATCCTGGAAAACTGGCAGGAAGCCTCGAAGCAATTCGTCAAAGTCATGCCGGTGGACTACCGCCGCGTGCTGGTCAGGAAGCGCAAGGAATTCGAGGCCAACTTCGCGCTGGCCGGCGGGGTCGGGCACGGATAAGGGTGCTCGGACGCTCCTGTCCGCCACCCTTGGCCGTCGCCCAACCGTCATCCGTCCCCGCACCTGCTTGGCCAATCCCCCTCACCCGCCCCCTCACCCTCACCCCAATCATCATCATGGGCAAGCCCACCGGTTTCATGGAATTCCCCCGCAAGTCCGCCCCCGTCCGCGACGCCCTGGTGCGTCTGGGCGACTGGTATGAAATTTACGAAGCGGCCGACGAAAAAACCCTCAAACAGCAGAGCGCCCGCTGCATGGACTGCGGCGTGCCGTTCTGCCACTCCGAAACGGGCTGCCCGATCGACAATCTGATCCCGGAGTTCAACGAGCTGGTCTATCAGAACCGCTGGGAAGAAGCCTTCGAGCGCCTGTCGCGCACCAATAACTTTCCCGAGTTCACCGGCCGCGTCTGCCCGGCCCCGTGCGAGAGCGCGTGCGTCCTGGGCATCCATTCGCCTCCTGTGACCATCAAGAGCATCGAGTGCGCCATCATCGACCGCGCTTTTGAGGAGGGCTGGCTCGCCGCCAAGGCGCCGGCCAAGCGCACGGGCAAAAAGGTGGCTGTCATCGGCTCGGGCCCCGCCGGTCTGGCCGCCGCCGACCAGCTCAACAAGGCCGGGCACAGCGTGACCGTGTTCGAACGCGACGACCGCATCGGCGGACTGCTCATGTACGGCATTCCCAACATGAAGCTGGACAAGCGCCTGGTGCAGCGCCGCGTGGACCTGCTCGCGGCCGAGGGCGTGGTGTTCAAGCCCAACCACAACATCGGCGGCGACGCCAGCGACCAAGGCGAAGGCGGGACCGCCAAGACCGTCGCTCCGGAAACCCTGCTCAGGGATTTCGACGCGGTGATCCTGGCCACCGGCGCCCTCAAAGCCCGCATGCTGGACCTGCCCGGCAAGGAACTCTCCGGCATCCACCGCGCCATGGAATACCTTCACCAGAACACCCGGAGCCTGCTGGACTCCGGCCTGTCCGACGGCCGATTCATCAATGCCAAGGACAAGCATGTGGTCATCATCGGCGGCGGCGACACCGGCACCGACTGCATCGCCACGGCGCTGCGCCACGGCGCCAAGAGCGTGACCAACATCACCCGCCGCGAACAGGAACCGGCGGAGCGCGACCAGTGGCATGCCTGGCCCGGCGAGGCCGGCACCTATTACATCGACTACGGCCACGCCGAAGGCATCGCCAAGAACGGCCGCGACCCCCGCGAATACGGCGTGCAGCCCCTGGAATTCGTCGGCAAGGACGGCCGGTTGGCCGGCATCAAAATCTCGCGCCTGAAGTGGACCACCGACGCCGCCACCGGCAAGCAGACTTCCACAGCCATCCCGGGCAGCGAAGAAGTGCTGCCGGCCGACTTGCTGCTGCTCTCGGCCGGCTTCACCGGCTCCGACACCCCGGCACTGTTCAAGTCTTTGGGCGTTGCCACGGACAGGAACGGCTTGTCCACCGCCCCCTACGGCGATTACCAGACCAATGTTCCCAAGGTGTTCGCAGCCGGCGACTCGCGCCGCGGCGCCAGTCTGGTCGTGTGGGGCATCGCCGAAGGCCGCGGCGCGGCGCGCGCGGTGGATGCCTTCCTCACGGGCTCCTCCACCCTGCCGGCGCCGGACATGGCGGGGCAATTGTCGAGCGCGGGGTAATCTCCATGCTTTTCCTCGGCATCGATCCCGGCTTGCAACGCACCGGCTACGCACTGGTGGCCGCGGGCACCCATGCCTTGGAATTGCGCCTGGTCGAGGCCGGCATCCTCAAATTCAAATCCTCCGACCCGCTCTCGCTGCGGCTGGCCCAGCTGTCGGAAGATCTGGGCTCGATCTTGGACGAACACAAGCCGCAAGCCGGGGCGGTCGAAGACCTGTTCTCGCACTACGCCCACCCGCGCACGGCCATTCTCATGGGCCACGCCCGCGGCGTGGTGCTGCTGGAATTGGAGAAACGCAAAATTCCCATGACCGCCTTCGCCCCGCGCGAAATCAAAATGGCCCTGTGCGGCAACGGCGGCGCGGGCAAGGCGCAGATCCAGCGCGCGGTGCAGGCTCAGTTC
>CANIYR010000008.1 GCA_947471825.1 Phycisphaeraceae bacterium
ATGCCAGGTGCTCGACGACGACCGCCACCCCGATGGCAAGATCCCCAGCCACCGCGCCGGCGCCCTGTACGACCTGTATGTGCCGCCGGCCGGCGCCACCCGTCCGGTCGGCGAATGGAATCATGTGCGCATCGTGCGCCAGGGCAGCCACATCCAGCATTTCTTGAACGGCTTGAAAACGGTGGATGCCGACCTGGCCAGCGACGACTACAAGGCCCGTTTCGCCAAGAGCAAATTCCACGGCTGGGCCGGCTACGGCAGCCACCCCACCGGCCGCCTGGGGTTGCAGGACCATGGCGACAGCGTGTGGTTCAAAAACATCCGCGTGCGCGACCTGGGCCCGGCGGCACCAAAATAAATTTGGCCGCGCCGGCTGCCGCGCCTACTCTTCCTGTCCCATTCTTTTCACCCTTTCCATCCCGCCCATGCAAAACCTCCCCCTCAACCGCCGCTCATTCCTCAAAGCCTCCTGCGCCGTCTCGGCCGCCGCCCTCTTGCCGGCCGTCTCGGCCCGCAAGGTCTACGGCGCCAACGCCCGCCTGAACGTGGCCTTCATCGGCACCGGCGGCATCGCCCCGGGCCAGGCCATCGGCTCCATCGCCCCCTTCGGCGTGGAATGCCCCTGCTTCGCCGATGTCGACACCAAGCAATGGGGCAACGTGAAGGGCCGCTGGAACGGCGCCGAAGGCTTCCAGGATTACCGCAAAATGTTTGACAAAAACATGAAGGCCATCGATGCGGTGATGGTTTCGACCCCCGACCACCACCACTATCCGGCCACCATCCTGGCCATGATGGGCGGCAAGCATGTGTACACCCAGAAGCCGCTGACCCACACCGTGTGGGAAGCCAACCAGCTCACGCTGGCCATGGACAAATACAAGGTCGCCACCCAGATGGGCAACCAGTATCACGCCGGCGAGGGCAACCGCCGCATCGTGGAATGGATCCGTTCCGGCGCATTGGGCAAGGTCAAGGAACTGCATGTGTGGACCGACCGCCCGGACCGGTTCTGGAAACAGGGCCTGCCCCGCCCCGAAGGCGCCGACCCGGTCCCGCAAAACCTCGACTGGGACACCTGGCTTGGGCCCGCTCCGCAGCGCCCCTACAAGCAGGCCGACCGCGGCATCTGGCACAGCATCTACCACCAGGGCAGCTGGCGCGGCTTCCGCGATTTCGGCGGCGGCGCCTTGGGCGACATGGGCTGCCACACCATGGACGGCCCGTTCTGGTCGCTGGAGGTGGAGACCTTCAAGACCGCCGAACTGATCAAGGGCGGGCCGGTCCGGGGCAAGGACATGTGGCCGGACAAATCCAAGGTCAAGCTGGAACTGCAGACCAAGCGCAACGGCATGGTGGATCTCTACTGGTACGAAAACGGCCTCCTGCCGGACAAGCCGGCCAACATGCCGGGCAACTTCGCGGCCTCCGGCGCGCTGTTCATCTGCGAAAAGGGCATCCTGGTCACCTACGACGACTACGGCCAGGTCGGCACCGTGGTGATGAACGACGCCAAGCCCGGCGCCTTGGTTCGCCAGGATCCCAACTCCAGCGGCGCCAATTACAAGATCATCGGCGATGTGGAATCCCCCGCCCGCTCCCTGGAGCGCTCCGAGGGCCACCACAAGGAGTGGTACCTCGCCTGCACCGGCGAAAAGCCCTACAACCACCCGCGCGCCAACTTCTCCTACGCCGGTCCCTTCACCCAGACCTTGCTGGCGGCCAGCATTGCGCAGGTGGTCGGCGGCAAGGTGGCCTATGACGCCAAGGCCATGAAGTTCGACAACGACGAGGCCACCGCGCTGCTCACCAAGAACTACCGCAAGGGATGGGAATTCAAGATGTGATTCCGGCGTGGCACGGGCTTGCAGCCCGTGTGTCCCATGCGCTTCCAGCGCATGGATCGGGCCACGCCCAAGATGGGCATGGGACACATGGGCAAGATGCCCATACCACATCCGGCAGCCCTGCTTTTGCATCCCCTTCCCCCTTTCCCCATACCCAACCCCCATGTTGCCACGCACCGCCGCCCTTGCCGCCCTGTCCTACCTTTTGACCGCCGGCTGCGCCTTTGCGCAAGACGCCGCCCCCAAGGAAAAGGACTGGACCCCGCTCCCCGCCGCCGCCTGGCACTGGAACAACCACAAGAAGGCGGACGGCTTCGCCAAGGTGTGGACGGTCGAGGCCGACGGCACCCTGCACCACGCCCCCGGCGACGGCTCGTGGCACCAGGGCGACCTCATCAGCGACGACGGCACCTACGGGAACTTCGAACTGGAACTGGAGTGGAAGGTGGGCAAAACCGCCAACAGCGGCATTTTCTACCGCATCAAGGACAACCAGCATATGCCGTGGGAAAGCGGCTTTGAGCACCAGATCCTGGACGACCTGGGCTTCAAGGACGGCAAGGCCGACCCCAAGCACCGCACCGGCGCGTTTTACTCCGTCATCGCGGCAAGCGACCAGAAGGAATTGAAGCCGGTGGGCGAATGGAACAAGACCCGCATCGTGGCCGACGGCAAACACATCGAGCACTGGCTCAACGGCAAGTGCATCGTCAAGCTCGACCTCGATTCGCCCGAATACAAGGCCGCCTTGGCCAAGAGCGAATGGCGGAGCAACACGGCCAAGGGCGCGGCCCCCAACGGCTTCCTGGGGCTGCAGGACCACGGCGGCGAGGTGTGGTACAAAAACATCCGCGTGCGCAAGCTGGAAGCTGCGCCGGCCGCCAAGGCCCCGTGACCCCGCCCGAACAACGCCCCCATAACCTGATAAAACGCCCGGCCCGTGCCGGGCGTTTTGCTATCCTCCCTGTCCCATGCGCAAAACTTCCCTCACCATCCAAAACGGCCGCCTGATCGACCCCGCCCACGGCATTGATGCCGAGACCGACATCGTGCTTGAAAACGGCAAGGTGGCCTTCATCGGCAAAGTCAGCAAGCCGGCCGGGGCCGTCTTCAACGCCGCCGGCTGCATCGTGGCCCCCGGCCTCATCGACACCCATGTCCACCTGCGCGAACCCGGGCAGGAAGCCAAGGAAACCATCGCCACCGGGGCTGCCAGCGCGGTGGCCGGTGGCTTCACCACCGTCTGCTGCATGCCCAACACGCGGCCGGCCCTCGACACCCAGGCCCAGGTGGAATTCGTGTTCAAGCAGGCGGCCAAGGCCGGCATGGCCCATGTGTACCCCATCGGCGCCGCCACCAAGGGCCGCGACGGCAAGGAACTTTCCGAAATGGGGCTGATGGCCGCAGCCGGGGCGGTCGGCTTTTCGGACGACGGCACCGGCATCGCCTCGGCCGGCGTCATGGACCAGGCCCTGCGCTACTGCGCCATGACCGGCAAGGTCTACATGCAGCATTGCGAGGACCATACCTTGGGCGGCGGCGCCATGAACGCCGGCCCGCTGTCGGCCAAACTCGGCCTGAAGGGCTGGCCCAACATCGCCGAAGACCTGATGATCGCCCGCGACATCATGCTTTCGCGCAACCAGAACTACGCCTGCCGCTACCACGCCCAGCACATGACCACGGCCGGCGGCATCGAACTCTTGCGCCAGGGCCGCGCCCGCTATGCCAAGGACGCCGCCGCGCTGGGCTTCGACCCCGCCGAGCACCGCTTGTCGGGCGAAGTCAGCCCGCACCACCTGCTACTCACCGACGCCGGCTGCGGGGCCTACGACACCAACTACAAGATGAACCCGCCGCTGCGCACGCAGGCCGATGTCAGCGCGCTCATCACCGGCGTGGCCGACGGCACCATCGAGGTGCTGGCCACCGACCACGCCCCGCACACGGCGGAGGAAAAGGCCCAATCGTTCGCCCAGGCCCCCTTCGGCATCATCGGCCTGGAACCGGCCCTGGCTCTTTACATGAAGGCCCTGCTCTGGCCGGGGGTCGTCAGCTGGGGTCGCCTGCTGGCCATGCTGTCGTGGAACGGCGCCAAACTGGTCGGGCTGCAGGACACCAAGGGACACCTGGGGGTGGGTGCCGACGCCGATGTGACGGTGATCGACCCTGACCGGATCTGGCAGGTGGATGTGAACGCCTTCGCCAGCCGCAGCCGCAACTGCCCCTTCCACGGCTGGTCGCTCAAGGGCGCCGTGGCCGCCACGGTGGTTTCCGGAAAAGTGAAATACGCGCCCGACGCCGGCCGTCTGACCGGCGCAAGTCCGGTCGCCACCACCGCCGCCGGCCTGGCCCAAGCGGCGCAAAACGGCTCCGGACACTGACCCCGCCACCGCAAGACCGCGCCCCTTTCCCCACGCCCCACCGCCATGCGCCACCTGCCCGCCGCACCGTCCGCCACGCTTGCCCTCCTGTGCGCCGCTTGGCTGTCCCAGACGGCCTGCTCCACACCGCTGGCGCCCCTGCCCGCGGCCGAAAAGACCCCGGCCACCGGCGTCTGGCAAACCCTTTTTGACGGCACCGGCACCCACGCCTGGCGCGGCCACGGCCAGGCCGGCATGCCCGAAAAAGGCTGGAAGATCGAGGGCGACAGCCTGCACATCCTGCCCGACGCCGGCTGCGGCGACCTCATCACCCGCGCCCAGTACGGCGACTTCGTGCTGGAATTGGAATACAAGACCGCCCCGGGCGTCAACGGCGGCGTGCTGTACCGCGCGCAGGAGGTCCGCGGCCAGGAAATCTGGCAATCCGCCTTTGAATGCCAGTTGCTCGACCCGGCTTGGCGCGACGACCGCCCGGAGCACCTGGGCGAAAAGATGGGCATGCTCCACCACGCCGGTTCGCTTTACGGCCTGTACCCGACCAAGGAAGCCGCCCTGCGCCCGGCCGGCCAGTGGAACAAACTGAGCATCGCGGTGACCGGCGGCAACCACGTGGAGCACTGGCTCAACGGCATCCGCGTGGTGTCCTGCGACCTTGACAGCACCGACTTTGCCGCCCGCTTCCAAAAGAGCAAATTCAGCGAACCCAAGGAATTCCCCAACTTCGGCAAGAGCCACTTCGGCTACATCGGCCTGCAGGACCACGGCGACACCGACATCTGGTTCCGCAACATCCGGGTGATGCCGCTGGACCAGCCGTCGCTGATGGACACGCTGATGCCGGGGATGCCGTGAGGCAAGCATCAAAAGTCATGCAGACAAAACCCGGCCAAGCGGCCGGGTTTTTCATTGGGGCCGGTGGTGGCCGGCAAACTTGCCCAATATGAGGTCTGTCCCTATACTTTTGACCGTCTGCAACCCCTTTCCCCATGCGCACATCCCGCAGCCAACAATTCGCCGACGCACCGCCCCTGCGCTGCTTCCACCTGTGGAGCCGGATGGCGCCGGATTTGGCGTTGCTGGCCGATGACAAACTCAAAGTCTGGGCGCAGAAGTTGCTCAAGCGGTTGGCCGAAAGTTACGCGGTCAAGGTGCAGGCTTTTGCGCTGGAGGACGAGCAGTTCCACCTGGTGTTGCAATGGGTGCCGGGCGAAGCGCAGGCTTGGGATGATGCCGAGGCTGTGCGGCGCTGGCTGCTTGCGCACCCGCCGCAAGGGAAGCCGGGAGCGCAAGCAACTGCGGAGGCTGGGATGGGTGCGGGCCTGCAGGCCCGCGCCCCCAAGGTTCCCGACGCCGGGGCGATTCGCCGCAAGCTCGGCAGCTTGTCGATGTTCATGAAGCAGTTCAAGCAGATGCTGGCGCAGAAGATCAACTGGAAACACAAGCGGCGCGGCAGCATCTGGCAGGGGCGTTTTCACATGGCGGGGCTATTCGATGCGAGCGCGGTGGCCGGCGCGATGGCGTTCGTGGATTTGCGTGCGGTGGTGGAGAGAGGCGGAGACCGGCCGGAGGCGCAACCCTTCACCAGCCTGCACGCGCGGGTCGGCCGCCACCAAGCGATGTATGGCACGGATGGCGGCAACTTGCCGGCGCAGGATGAAGCGGCGGTGTATGGGCCGGAGGTCGCGCAACCACTGCGCGAAGCGGCCGGCGTGGACGCGGAAGCGGCGCCGCCGCAAGAACCGCCGCCCATGCCGCCGGTGGACATGCCGGGAATGGGCGGCATGGGCGGCATGCCGATGCCGGACATGCCGGGCATGGCTTATCCCACGCCGACCATGCCTGGGATGGGCATGGATGGGGCAACGCCCTCGCCGATGAATGGCGCAGAGCTTCCGCCGATGGGTGACGCGGCCATGCCGCAGCCCGCCGGGCCGGCCGCCTTCTGGCTGCTGGCGCTGCGCGAAGACGCGCCGATGTTTGCACCCTCCGCGCCCAAGGGCATCCTGTCATGGCTGCCGCTGGGGAAATATCTGAAACTGCTCGACACTTTGGTGGAGAAGGCGAAGTCTTGGCCGCACCTGCCTCTCACCGCGCCGGGGCGGGCCAAGGCACCCGAGACGCCGGATTTGGAAAGCACGATGGCCGCAGCACTGGCCGCGCTGGGCTTGAATGCCGCCGCGTTTGCGGCGCAGTGGGTGCGCGTGGCGAAGTTGAAGGGGTGATGCCGCTCACTTCCCCGCCCTGATCTCCATCATGAATGTCGAAGTCCCCTTCTTCCCCTCCGGCGGCGTGCCGCAGGGGGCGAAGAAATGGGTGGGCACCCCGTCCTTGCCCAGGAGCAGCGCGGGCCGCTGCAGCACCCACGGGCTCCAGCCCTTCTCGGGGTTGGGCCAGCGTTTCATGTAATGGTCCACCGGCTCGAAGGCGCGCACGTCCTTCGGGTCAAACCGCAGGCCGTCCTTCGAATGGTAGATCATGCCGCCGCCGTAGTCCGCGCCGTGGCAATCGGTCACCAGCAGGCAGACCTCGCCACTGAGGCGAAAGGCGAAGCCGTCCTCGATGGTGCCTTCGTTGGACGTGAGCGGCTCCTTCTCGAAGCGGTACGGGCCCTCCACCTTGTCGGCCACCGCCACGCCCATGCGGCGCACCTCGCCCTTGCCGCGCTTCATGGCCTTGTAATACAGAAGGAAGCGGCCGTCCGGCATCGGCAGAAGCGTCGGGTTGTTGACGCCCACCGCGCTGTCGTGCGACCACACCGCCGGGTCGGCCGGCACATCCAGAATCAGGCCGTCCCGGCCGGCCAGGGCCCACGGGCCGTCGGGGCCGGGGGCCAGCATCATGCCGATCTTCTGGTTGGCGGGGAAGCCGTGGGTGCCGTCGCTGTTGGCGATGAACAGCATGGCGTAGCGGCCATCGGGCAGGCGCACCACGGTGACATTGTGGGTGCCATCGCGGCGCCAGGAGCCTTCCTTGCCGGTGCCTTTCAAAACCGTGCCGGCATGGGTGTAGGGTCCCTCCGGCTGGTCGGCCTTGTAGTGGGCGATTTCGCAGGAGGTGTGCCAGCCCAAGCCAAAGGTGTCCTTGACCGGCCAGCGCGACACGAACAGGTGGACCTTGCCGGCGTCGTCCAGGACCGGGGCGTTGCACCAGATGTGCCAGCCGGGGTCGCTGAGCACGAAACCCTTGGGCACCAGGGAATCATGGAAGTTCCGCAAAGTGAGCGGGCCGGCGGCGGTCACCGGCGGGGCCGGCGCATCGGCGGCGCAAGCGGAGGCGAGGAACAAAAGGGCCGGGAGCATGGCGTCGCGGGGTTTCATGGGGCAGGTTCCTTGATGACTGGCGACGGGTGCCTTGCGCGGACATCTTAAGACGATGCCCTGCGGCAGGCGGGGCGGGCCGCGCCCAAAGGCCTCAAAACCGCACAAACGGTTCGATCTTGGCCCGCGTGGCCGGCCCCAGTCCCTTGATGCCGGAGAGGTCGTCCAAAGTCCGCCAAGGCTTGCCGGCCCGCGCCCTGGCCTCGACAATGGTTTGCGCCATGCGCGGACCGATGGCCGGCAGCGCCGCGATTTCCTCCGGCGGCGCGGTGTTGAGGTTCACCCGGCAACCGGCCATTTCACGCGGCAGCGTCCCCTGCGTATGCGGCCGGAGAAGCATGTCACGCGCCAAAAAAAACGCCCCGGCAAGCAGGGCGGCAACAAGGAGACGGCGGCGCAAAAAGGCGGGTTCCATGGGGCTTGGCCAATGCGTCAGGGCTTGGCGGCGGGATGCGGCGGGACGATGCCGGAGGCGTCGGCGGAAGAATCCGGCGAGACGCCGCGCAGGTACTCGCGGAAACGGATGGCATGCTTGAACACTTTTTTCGGACGCAACTGGTCGTCCACCAAACCGGACAGGGGCATGGCCATGTCGGGGTGGTCAAGCACATCCCGCCACGACACGCTCTCGACATACGGGCGGCTCATGGCGATGTGCATGCAGGCCTCCAGCCAGCGGCCTTGGATGAGGCCCGACCACGGCCGGCGCCAGTAACCGCACTGGTCATCCTGAACCGGTGACTGCTTGCCCATCGGCGTGCTGTTGAGCATCTGCTGGTTGACCGGCTCGCTGGGCGCGGCAAACGAGACGTGCAGCGGCTTGCCTTGGTGGCCGAAGTGGTCAATGATGCCTGATATCTGCATCATGTCGCGGGTGTACTGGCCGGGCCGGGCCTGGCCCATGAACACGCGCAATCCGATGATGTCAAAGGGCACCGAGGACTGTGACAGCAGTTCGAAGAAGCGCAGCGGCGCGATGGAGCGGGGGTTGGTGGCGTGGTACTCGCCCCAAGGCTGGTCGATTTCCAGCATGATCTGCGCCTTGGGCGCCAACTTGCGCACCAAGAGGGCGCTCATGCGCACCAAATCCACAATCTGCTCGTAACTGAAAGAAAACTGGCTGTTCACATTCAGGCCGGACATCAGATTCCACACATGGGTGTTGCCGCGGTAGCGGTTGACCACCTGCTTGATGTGCTCGTAAACCAAGTCGCGCACGGTGTCGTAATCATGCTCCCAGATGTAGAGCCAGTCGGGGGCCTGGCCCTTGCTGAAATCAATGAGGGGCCCGGCGACGATTTTGCGTTTGGCTGCCAAGGCCCACTGAACCCAGGGATCGGTGTGCTGAAACTGGTATTCACCCTCGGTCGGCACCAAGGTCTTCCAAGGCATGGGAATGTTGAGGATTTCAAAGTTTGCCTGCAAGCCGCCCAGAATGCGCGGATCATGCTGGGTGAGGCAAACGCCGCAACCCAAGGCGTATTTGGGCACCGAATGGGTCACGCGGCGGCGCTCCAGCAGCAACTCGGCGTGGGCCAGCGTCAATTCTTCCGTGCCGTCAATGGCGTTGACCAGGCTTTCTTGGGCCAAATGATTGGCGGACAATGGGTTGGAAAACTGCTGGCCGAGCGCCTCCATGAACAAACCGCGCGATTTCTTGAGGCGCACATTGACCGCATGATCGTCGCCCAAGTCAAACATGGACCATTCCTCCAGCCGCATGTAGAGCATCATCAGGCGGTGGCGCGCCAATTCCAGCGCCAGGATGTAGGGTTCTTCACGCTCGGGAAGCAGCGTCGTTTGAAGAGTCAACTCACCCAAATCAGAAACTTTATGCTGCAAAGCAAACGCACAAATGCCGGCTTCCTTCTTGGACACGCAAATGGCGCCATCCTGCCATGAAATGTCGGCGGCCATCACATTGCCGTCACTGCCCAAGAGGTGGCCGTTGCGCACGGGCCACTGCTCGGGAATCTGGCCATCTTTGAAAACAAGAAACTTGTACATGGCAAGGAAAACAATGGCAAAAAACCACCCAAAGCGACTGGCCGGATTATGAGGCAGGATTCGCCGAAAAGCAATCATGAATTACATTTTTGCCCGCGACCATGGGCCGGGGGCCAATCCCCCTGAAAGGGGTGCGCCAAAGCCGCGCCGAGGGGCCAAACCGCCCACAGATCAATTGTTGTCTTCCTTCAGGGCTTGCATCTTCTTGGCTGCCGCCGGTGCGGAACCGCCTTTTTCAGGCTTTTCGCTCTTTTCGATTTTGGCCTTGGCCACGCCGGTCACCTTGAATTCCTTCAGTTCGGCCAAGGCCTTCACGGCGGCATCCTGGGTCAACTCCGCCTTGGGCTTGAGGCTCACATAAGCCTTGCCGGCCGCCGAAACGGCTTTGACATGCTTGACGCCGTCAACCTTTTCAAGGGCCGCCTTGACCTTGGCCTGGCAGGCGGCGCACATCATGCCTTCCACGGAAACAACGGTGATGTTTTCGGCGGCGGCTTGCTTGGTCTTCTCCAGGTCTTTGGCGTGTTTGGCCGGCGCCTCCCCCTTGGCTTCCTTTTTGGCGATGGCCGGGGCTGCCGGATCGGCCGGCACCACCGGTTCGGCGGCAAGCGCGGACAAGGGCAACGCAAGGACGGCCGCAGGCAGTGCATGCCGGATGAATGAACGCATGGGGACGGGCTCCCAAGAAAGAAGGGGGTAAACGGGCGCGCGCGCGACCGGCACAACGGCACCATCATACACCTTGGCCCGCAAATGGGGATAATCCCCCCATGTCCGCCACCCCTTGCGCACCCCCCGCCGCCACCCTTGCCCTGCAGGACCGCCTGTTCCACGAAACCGTGCTGGCCCGTTCACGGGTGTATGCCGTGCGGCCGCCGACCCCGTTTGAGAAAATCGATGTCGGGGATGGCGTCTCGGCCTTCATCAAACGCGAGGACAAAGGCCCCATGCACGCCTACAAATGGCGCGGAGCCTTCAACCGCATGGCGACCCTGACACCGGCCGAGCGCGCCCGGGGCGTGGTGTGCGCCTCGGCCGGCAACCATGCCCAGGGCGTGGCCATCGCCGCCCGCAAACTCGGTTGCAAAGCCGCCATCTTCATGCCGATGCCCACGCCCCGGATGAAGCGCGCGGCGGTGGCCGAGCACGGCGGCGACGCGGTGGAAATCATTCTGGTCGGCGACTCGTACGACGAGGCCGCCGCCGCGGCCAAGCAGGCCTGCCGGGAACGCGGCGCGGTGTTCGTCCACGCCTACGACGACCTGTACACCATGGCCGGGCAGGGCACCCTGGCCGATGAAATCGTGATGAGCGGCGAAGGCCCGTTCGATGTCGCCTATCTCTCCATCGGCGGCGGCGGCATGTGCGCGGCGGTGGCCTGCTACCTCAAGCGGTTCTGGCCGGACATCCGCATTGTGGGCGTCGAAGGGGAGGGGCAGGCCTCGATGAAGGCGGCCGTGGCCGCCGGCCACCCGGTGGAATTGGCCGCGCTCGACATTTTCTGCGACGGCACCGCCGTCCGGAAAGCCGGCGAAAACACCTTCCCCCTGTGCCGCGACCTGGTGGATGAGTTCATCACCGTGAGCAATGCGCAGGTCTGCTCGGCCATCCGCCTATTGTGGGACCGCCGCCGCAGCGTGGTGGAGCCGGCCGGCGCGCTGGGCCTGGCCGGCCTGCTGTCCCAGCGCGACCGGCTGCGCGGCAAAAAAGTGCTGACGGTGGCCACCGGCGCCAACATGGACTTCTCCCTTTTGGCGCTCATCGCCGCCGAGGCCGGGGCCAACGGCAAGGTGCGGCGGCACATCCGTTTCACCCTGCCCGAGCAAAGCGGCGGATTGCTGGCCCTGCTGGAAACCGCATTCACCAGCCAGGACATCCTGGACTTCCAGTACGGCAAGACCGACGGCGCCGTCGGGCACCCGGTGATGGGGTTCGACGCCACCGACGCCGAATTCGCCGCCCTGCACGCAACCCTCGGGGCCGCCGGCATCGCCTATGCCGACATCAGCGACCACGCCGATGTGGATTTCCGCATCATCCGTTACGACCCGCGGACCTTCCGCCACCCGTTGTTCATCCGGCTGCAATTCCCCGAGCGCGCCGGGGCGCTGCGCGACTTCCTCACGCTCATCCGCGGCACCGCCAGCATCTGCTATTTCAACTACCTCTACACCGGCGAGCGCGTCGGCCGCGCGCTGCTTGGGTTTGAATTCGATTCCGCCGAAAAACGCGCGCTGCTACTGGAACTGCTGCGCAACTCGGCGCGCTTCCGGGACGCCTACGCCCCGCTGGAGGCCGAAGTGCTCGGCCGGATGCTGGCCGTGTGACCCGCGCCCGCGGCCGGCGCGCCGTCAGATCTTCTCCTGCCCCTCGATGGACAACCCGAACCCGGCCAGGGCGTGCGGCTGGACCGCGGCCAAATGGGTCAGAAGGCGCAGGCGGCGCAGACCCAGGTCGCGCAGGATCTGGGCGCCGATGCCGTAAGCCTGGCGCATTTCATGGGGGTTGGCGGTGGAAGCGGCGCCGGGGCGCACCATTTCGCTGCGGCGGGCCTGCTCATCGGCGGTGAAATCCACGGTCTGCAACCGGCCCAAGAGCCCGGCGCCGATGCCGTCATGGCGCAGGTAGACCAGGGCGCCGCGGCCCTCCCGCTGCATGCGCTCCAGGGACCGCCGCACGGTCTGGTCGCCGCCCTCGCCGAACACGTCGGCCAAAAGGCTCTGGCGGTGGACGCGCACCAGGACGGGCTCCTCGATCACCGGGATTTTGCCGGCGGCGTCGGGCATCCCCACCCCGCCGCAGGTGATGGCCACATGGGGCAGGCAATCCACTTCGGACCTGTAGGAAATCAGGTCGAACCCGCCGGAGGCCGTTTGCAACCGGGCGGTTTCCACCCGCGTGACCAGGCTGTCGCGCTCCAGGCGGTGGCCGATCACATCGGCGACCGAGGCCATGCGGATGCCGTGGGCTGCGCACATCTTTTTCAGGTCGTCGCGGCGGGCCATGGTGCCGTCTTCGTTCATCACCTCGATGATGACCGCCGCCGGGCGCAGGCCGGCCATGCGGCACAGGTCCACCGAACACTCGGTGTGGCCGGCGCGCACCAGGCAGCCGCCCTCGCGGGCGCGCAGCGGGTGCATGTGGCCGGGCCGGGACAGGTCCGCCGGGATGCTGGCCCCGTCGGCCAGCACGCGGGCGGTGACCGCCCGGTCGAAGGCCGACACGCCGGTGGTGACGCCAAAGCGGGGCGCCGCGTCCACCGACACCGTGTAGGCGGTCGAACGCCCGCTGGTGTTGACGGCGCTTTGCATCGGCAGGTCCAGGGTGTCGCAGATTTCCGGGGCCAGCGCCACGCACATCATGCCGCGGGCCTCGCGCAGCATGAAATTCATCGCCTCGGGCGTGGCCTTTTCGGCGGCCATGATGATGTCGCCCTCGTTCTCGCGGCCCTCGTCGTCAATGATGACGATCATTTTGCCGGCGGCCAAATCGGCAAGGATGGCGGGGATGGGGTCCTGCATGGGGAATCGGGAAAGAGGAATCGGCGGGATCGCGGGGCTCCGCCCTCGCACGAAAAAAACACCTTGCCTGCCTGCTTTGGCGCGGCTCCGCAAGCCTCACGGCCCGAGCCGCACCACGGTCTGCGGGCCGCCGCGCAATTGGGCGGCGACGGCACCGACCTCCTCCGCCGTGACGGAGGCCAGGCGGCCGACTTCATCCTGGAGCTCAAGCGCATGGCCCAAGGCCGTCCACTGCACGCCCATGGCCTGCATGCGGCCGGCGGGACGCTCGTCCTGCAGGGTGGCGCGGGTGGCTATCTTGGCGGTGGCCCGCTCCAACTCCTCGGCGGTCAGCGGCTTTTTGCCGGTGGCCAGGTCGTCGATCTCGCCGCGCAGGATGCCCTCGATTTCGGCGGCGCGCTCCGGCGGGCAGGCGGCAAAGGCGGTGTAGGTGCCGCAGCCGTCCTGCGGACTGGCTGAAAAATCGGCTTCGTCGGACAGGCCGGAATCAATCAGCGCCCAGTACAGGCGCGACCCGTCGTCGTCGCCCAGAATGACCGACAAGACGCGGGCGGCGTAACGGCTGTCGGATTGGACGGACGGCCCCTCGTACAGGCAGCCCACATAGTGGCGCGAACAGCGGGCATCCTTGACGGAGGTTTCGCCGCCCCTGACGGGGGGCGCGGCGTTGTCGCGGCGAAGGACGCCGGAAGGCTGCCAAGAGGCGGTGCGTGCCTCGGCAGCGGCCAGCCATTGCGCCGGGTCGAACCGGCCGGCGGCCGTCAGCACCATGTTGTCGGGGGCGTAGCGGCGCTCGAAATAGGCGCGCATTTCCCCCGGCGTCATGCGGCCGACGGTGTCGTTGGTGCCAAGGACCCGGAAGCCCAGCCCGTGGGTGCCGTAGTGGTTCTCGATGAGGGCGTCCGACAACCGCCACTCGGGCTTGTCGTCGTACATGCCGATCTCCTCCAGGATCACCTTGCGCTCCATCTCGAAATCCTCGGTGCGCAGGGCGGGCCGGAGCATGTCGGCCAGGAGATCAAGCGTGCGGGGCATGAATTCCGGCAGCACATGGGCGTGGTAGGCGGTGGCCTCGTGGCCGGTCCAGGCGTTGTAGTCGGCGCCCATGTCATCGAAGGCGCGGTTGATGTCGTCGCCACTGCGCGTGGCGGAGCCCTTGAACATCATGTGTTCGAGGAAATGCGACACTCCCATCAGGCCGGCATCCTCGTCGCGCGCGCCGGTGCGCACGAAAAAGCCGGCGGCCGCGGTGTGGGCCGCGGGGTTGGGCTCGAGGATGACGGTCAGGCCGTTCTTCAACCGATGGTGCGTGATGGGCATGGGCGGGCATTGTAGGGGGAATGAAAAAGCGGCCGGGCTGAACGCCCGGCCGCTTGCAACGGAGGATGCTGTTTCACAGCGCCGGCTTCGGCGCAACCTTCTCGACCACCTGCGCCACTTGGTCCGCGACCTGGTCGGCCACTTGGCTGGCGGCCTCGCCGACCGAGTTGGCGGCTTCCGTCACCGTGCTGGCGGCCTCGGACATGGTTTCGGTGACAGCCTTGACCGGCTTGGCCGCGGCCGCCACGCCGCGGCCGGCTTGTTTCCTGATGGCATCCGGCACGCCGCGCAGGTCCTTCACCAAGCCGACCCACGACATGGCCT
Organism: Phycisphaeraceae bacterium; assembly: GCA_947471825.1. Taxonomy (GTDB): domain Bacteria; phylum Planctomycetota; class Phycisphaerae; order Phycisphaerales; family Phycisphaeraceae; genus CANIYR01. The sequence continues at coordinate 14,721 of CANIYR010000008.1, forward strand.
TCAGGGTGTAGAAGGTCGGATCCCACTCGTACCAGTAGAAGCCTTGGCGCACCGAGGACTGGTAATGGTGGTGGTTGTTGTGCCAGCCTTCGCCCATGGTCACGATCGAAAGCAGCCAGTTGTTGCGGCTGGTGTCGGTGGTCTCGAAACGGCGCGAACCGAATATGTGCGACAGCGAGTTGATGGTGTAAGTGCCGTGGTAAAGCATCACGGTGGAGATGAAAAAGGCCCACACCAAGATCTGCAGGCCGGCATGCCAGTAACCGCCAAGCTCAAGCCCCATGGGGTGCCCCGCCGGCTGCCAGCCCAGCGCATGCATCAGGCATCCCAGGCCGAAACAGGCGCATCCAAAAGCGATGTAGACCGCCATCTCGTATTTGTTGAGCCAGACCAACTCGGGAAATTTCTCCAAATCGCGCACATAACGGCTGCGGGTCGGCAGGGCGTCTTCGGTGGTGAACCAGAACATGTGCGACCACAAAAGTCCCCACAGGGTGGGCGAATGCAGATCTTCCTCATGATCCGAATGCACATGGTGGTGACGGTGGTGGGCCGCCCACCACAGGGGGCCCCGCTGCACGCAGGTCAGGCCGCAGACGGCCATCAGGCATTGCACCGGACGCGAGGCGCGGAACGTGCGGTGGGAAAAATAACGGTGGTAAAAACCGGTGATGAAGAACATCCGCACCACATAGAAGCCCAAGGCAAGGGCGGCGGCGGCCCACGAGAAGCCGACCCAAATCGCGCCCAAGCAGGCGGCGTGCATGAAAAAAAACGGCGCGTTGCGAATCCACTCGACACTCTTGTAGCTGCCGCCGGCCTTTTGGGCGATGCCATCGGTGACCGCCATGGTCGAAGGAGACGCGGCCGAAGCAAAAATTTTGCCGGGCAGTGTTTTCCAAAACCCGGTTTTCACCGCGGGGGCAGGGGTGGATTCCGACGCGCTTTTCACACCACTCATTTCTGCTCCTAAAAGGGGGTTCCGTCGCCCCCCCATTCTACCCGCAAAGAGGGGTGCTTTTCATCGGCAGCAGGCCAAATATTTCCGAACCGCCTGCGCCATTCCCAGTTCCAAAGCATCGGCCGTCAGGGCGTGGCCGATGGACACCTCCAGCACACCGGACACACCCGCCAGGAACGGTTGCAGGTTGTCGAGGCTGAGGTCGTGGCCGGCATTGACACCCAACCCCTCTGCTTGCGCGGCCTTGGCCGTGGCGCCGTAAGCCGCCAGCATGCCCGCGCGCGCGGAACCTCCCTGGTTGAAAGCGTGCGCCCATCCCTCGGTGTACAACTCGATGCGGTCGGCCCCGGCCAGTTTGGCGCCTTGGGCATGGGCCGGCTCGGGGTCGACAAAGAGGCTCACGCGAATGCCGGCCGCCTTCAGGCGGGCCACGACGGGCTGCAAAAGGTGCATGGAAACCCGCCCGGCCGCCGTGCCGGGGTCGAGCGGAAACCCGTGATCGGATGTTTTTTGGTCATTGGCATCCGGCACCAGGGTCGCCTGGTCGGGGCGAATGGCCAGCACCTGCTCCAGCCAACGGCCCTCGAAAGGATTGCCTTCGATGTTGAATTCCACCCCCCGGGCCTTGCACAGGGCCGAGAGCGGCGCCAAATCGCTGCCACGGATATGCCGCTCATCCGGCCGCGGATGCACGGTGATGCCGTGCGCGCCGGCATCCAGGGCGATGGCGGCAAACTTGAGGACGGACGGCACCTCCCCCGCGCGCTGGTTGCGCAGGGTGGCGATTTTGTTGATGTTGACGGAGAGGGAAGTCACGCCAACTCCTCAAAAAATTCCACCTCTTCGCCGTCAAATCCCCGGAAAAACGCAATCCGGATGGGGAACGGCTTGCCCGTCGCGCCGTTGGTCAGATCGAGCCGCGTGATCTCCTTGGTGATCTCCAGCCCGGCCTTTTGCGCAGCCGCCACCGCGCCGGCGATGTCGGAAGTGCGCAGGGCGAAATGCCAGGCCACTTCGGTCTTGCCGGTGGCCACCACCGGGGTTTTGCATTCCACCAACTCGAGGTAACCGCTGTTGCCGGTTTCCAAGAGGGCGAAACGGCGATCGCCCAGCTCGAACGACACCGCCAACGCCAAACCCAGCGCATCGCGGTAGAAGGCGAGTGATCGGTCGAAGTCGGAAACGCGCAGGGAGACGTGGTGGATGCCGGTGATCATGGTGTGTGGCACAGGCTTTGGCCTGTGGGGCTGTTGGACTTGACAGAGAAGCTGGCGGAAGACATGGGCCAAAGCCCATGCCACTCACCGCGTCAATTTGCGGTATTTGATGCGGTGCGGCTGGTCGGCCGAAACGCCCAGCCGCTTCTTGCGGTCGGCCTCGTAGAGCTGGTAATTGCCCTCGAAGAAGCGCACCGAGGTGTCGCCCTCGGCGCTGACTTCAAAGGCCAGGATGTGGGTGGCCACGCGGTCGAGGAACCAGCGGTCGTGGCTGATGATGACGGCGCAGCCGGCGAAGTGTTCCAAGCCTTCTTCCAGCGCGCGGATGGTGTTCACATCCAGGTCGTTGGTCGGTTCGTCCAAAAGCAGCACGTTGAACTCGCTGGTGATCATGCGCGCCAGGTGCAGGCGGTTGCGCTGGCCGCCGGAGAGCGTGCCGACTTTCTGCGACTGCATGTCGCCGCTGAAGCCGAATTTCGCCACATAGGTGCGCGAGTTGAGTTCGACCTTCCCCAGGCGGATTTTTTCCTCGCCCTTGCTGATGGCCTGCCACACGCTGTCGTTGTCGGCCAGGGATTCGCGGCTCTGCTCGACATAGGCCAGTTTCACGCTGTCGCCCAGTTCCAGGGAGCCGGCATCGGGCTTGTCCATGCCCATCACCATGCGGAACAGGGTGGTCTTGCCGGCGCCGTTGGGGCCGATGATGCCGACGATGCCGCCGGCCGGCAGTTCGAAATTCACGTTTTCGAACAGCACCCGGTCGCCGAAGCCCTTGGTGAGGTTCTTGGCGTGGATGACCTTGTTGCCCAGGCGCGGCCCGGGCGGGATGAAAATGGCCACTTCCTGCGCCACCTTCTGCTGTTCTTCCGCCAGCATGGATTCGTAGCGGGCGATGCGGGCCTTGCTCTTGGCCTGGCGGGCCGACGGGCTGGCGCCGATCCACTCACGCTCGCGGTCCAGCTCCTTCTTGCGCTCGCTGGCTTGTTTCTCCTCGATCTCCATGCGCTTGGACTTCTGCTCGAGGAAGGACGAGTAATTGCCTTTCCACGGAATGCCCGCGCCGCGGTCGAGTTCCAGGATCCAGCCGGCCACATTGTCAAGGAAGTAGCGGTCGTGGGTCACCGCGATGATGGTGCCCTCGTACTGCTGAAGGTGCTTTTCCAGCCAGGCGATGGATTCGGCATCCAGGTGGTTGGTCGGCTCGTCGAGCAGCAAAATGTCCGGTTTCTTGAGCAGCAGACGGCACAGGGCCACGCGGCGCTTCTCACCGCCGGAGAGCGGGCCGATCTTGGCGTCCGACGGCGGGCAGCGCAGCGCTTCCATGGCCATTTCAAGCTTGGAATCGATGTCCCAGGCGCCCATGTGGTCGAGCTTCTCCTGCACCACGCCCTGGCGGGCGATCACCTTGTCCATCTCCTTCTCGGGCAGATCCTCGCACATTTTTTCATTGAGGACGTCATACTCCTTGAGCAGGTCGAACACCTCCGATGCGCCCTCGCGCACCACATCCAGCACGGTCATCTCAGGGTCGAACTTGGGCTCCTGCTCCAGGAATCCAATGGTGTAGCCCGGCTGCAGGATGGTCTTGCCGTCAAATTCCTTGTCGGTTCCGGCCAAAATGCGGAGCAAGGTGGATTTGCCGGCGCCATTCAAGCCGAGCACGCCGATTTTGGCCCCGTAATAGTATGAAAGCCAGATGTTTTTGAGAATCGGCTTGCGCTCAATGTCCTTCGAGACGCCTTCCATCGAGTAGATGATTTTTTCGGCAACGGCCATGGGGTGTTTCTTTTTCTGAAAAAGGGGTAAGGCGCCATTGTATGCGCCCAAACAAAAAAGCCAGACGCCCGGAGGGGCGGCTGGCTTTTTAAAATCAAATCTGCGGCAAACTCAGGCCTGGGGGGCCGAAGCCTGCACGTTGTAGGAAGCGATGGTGCTGCCGCCGTGGCCGAGTTCGAACACCACGGTGCCGGGGGTGCCGAGGGCAAGGCCGTTCATGAACAGGCGAACCTTGGTCTTGCGCGCATTGCCGGGGAACACCACGTCTTGGCTCTGCGAGCCGACTTGCTCGCCGTTGAAGGAGATCTTGATGTCGATGGAGACCTTCTGGTTGACCTCTTCGGATGAATCACGCTCAAGCATGGCGAACAGGGAAAGGCGGCCAAAACCACCCGGGAACTGGGAGAAAGTCACATCTTCGATGATGTTGATGGCCGATGCGGCCTGGGTTTCGGGGTCGGCCAAGAGCATTTCGCACGGGAAGAAAGCGAGGGCGCGTACGGACATGGTGGGTTCCTTCTAAAAAGGGGGATGATGGAGATTAGGAAGACAAGATACTCTCCTTCCCCCGATTCCGCCAGCCCTTTTTTCAAAAATTTTATGTTTCGGTTTCAGGATGCCCTCCACCCGCATGCCGATACGCGCCCGCAGGCACCGGCCTTGCCGCTGCAAAAGGCCGCTTGGTCGTTTGCGCAATTGCGCGAAGAAATGGCCGCGCGGACCAGGGAATGGGGGCCGGGAACCGGTTAAGGCAGCCCCACGGGCCCTCCCGGCGGAGAATGCGCCGGCTTTTGCGGCGGACCTCCCGGGACTTTTGTTTGCCGGACATGGCGCGCTTTCCCTCCATTCGCACTTGCCGCAAAAACCGCTGACCGATGTCGGCGCCTCCAAGGTGAACCCGCTGGGGGTGGGGGCCATTTTGCGCGAACACCCGGGGATGGGTGAATTGCGTGGCTGTCTCCCAGCCGGTCTCGCCGGCCATTCGCCGTGCCAAGGCGCTGGTGGCCTGCGGGCGAAAGCCCGTTCGACCCCGAATCACTCAGGGTCCATTGCAAGGCAAACCTGGTGGCGCACAAGGTGCCGGGAATTTTCGAGGCGCGTGAATCGGTGCCGATGGGCGCCGCCGGCAAGGTGCCGCAGGCAGACCTTGCATGAATCCGCACCGCTCCCGAAATGGCGGCTCCGCATTCCCAAAAAAATAAAAACCCCGCCTTTGGAAAGGCGGGGTTTCTTTGCTAGCTCCCCCGGCTGGACTTGAACCAGCGACCCCAGAATTAACAGTTCCGTGCTCTACCAACTGAGCTACAGGGGAATGTAGGGAGGGGGATTTTATGGATTTGCGGCTTGGCGTCAAATCAGCCTTGGCAAGATTTGCGCCGGGCAGCCCCCGAGGAATCGCGCCCTGGGCGGACATTCTCATCCAAAAAGCCCCCTTGCCGCCCATAAAATTTCCCGATACCCTACCCTTCACCTGCTTTGCCGTTCCAGTCCTTCCCCGCCTGCCACCCTTTTGGAGTTCTGCCATCGCTCTCGGACGCCCCCGCCCAGCCCCCGCCAAAGATGCCGGTAAACGCCTGCGCATCAACGACCGCATCCGCCTTACGCCGGTCCGTTTGATTGACCAGAACGACGAGCAAGTGGGCGTGATGGAATTGCCCGATGCGTTGCGCCGCGCCGTGGCCGCCGGTTTGGATTTGGTCGAATTGGCCCCCGACGCGCGCCCCACGGTCTGCAAGATCATGGATTACGGCAAATGGAAGTACTCGCAGGCCAAGAAGGAGCAAAAGGCCAAATCACATGCAAAGAAGAGCGAATTGAAAGAGCTCCGCATGCGTCCGGTCATCGACAAGCATGATTTTGACCTGAAGGTCAAACATGCACGCGAGTTTTTGCTCGACGGCGACAAAGTGCAGTTTGTCATGCAATTCAAGGGCCGCGAAATCGCCCACAAGGACATCGGCCAGCGCACCATGGCTTCGGCCATCGAACAACTCTCGGATGTGTCGAAAATCGAAGGTTCGCCGACCTTCATGGGCAAGCGCTACATCCTCATCCTGACCCCGGACACGACCGGTGCGGCCAAAAAAACCGCCCCGGTCGCCGGCGCCAAGCCCGCCATCCCGTCCATTGCCGCGCGCAATGAAACGCCGGCCGCATCGGCGACCGCCGCCAAACTGGCCGCTCCGGCCACCCCGGCAGCCGAACCCAAACTTCAGCTCGACACCGGCGTGGCGCCCACGGCCGCGCCAGCCATCAGGAAGCCGGTGCTGCCGCCGCGCAAGCCTTCCTGAGCCGGCTGAGAGGCCAATCAACGCACAAGCAACGGACCCCGGGCGCGATCCCGGGGTTTTGATTTGGGCTTTCCGGGAAGCGAAGGTCTCCTACAATTCCCGCCCCATGAGCAACCTCTACGACATCCTTTCCGATCG
>CANIYR010000009.1 GCA_947471825.1 Phycisphaeraceae bacterium
GGCCGGCTCCACCGTGGCCTGGTCGCTCACCGCCATCTGCTGGTCGTGGTGCCTGGCGCGGCTGGGCATCTGGCACCGCGCGCTGACGCCGTTTTCAGCCGTGCTGTGGGGCTTGTTCGTGGTGTTGGGGCTGGCGCCCCTGGCCCCGCCGGCCTGGGTGCCGCCCTTGGCGGTGGTCGCCGGCAATGTGCTGGGCTTTGCCGCGATGACCGTGTGGTTCGCCTGGGTGGTGAAACTGGCCTTGTGGCCGGTCAAACCAGAATCTTGCGGTTGACCACCCCGGCCACATCGGTCAGCCGGTAGTCGCGGCCTTGGAAGCGGTAGGTGAGTTTCTCGTGGTTGATACCGAGGCAATGCAGCATGGTCGCGTGCAGGTCGTGCACCGACATGCCATGGGTCGCCTTGTCGAGGATGTTGTACGAGTAGTCGTCGGTCTCGCCCCAGCTGACGCCGGGCTTCACGCCGCCGCCGGCCATCCACACGCTGAAGCATTTGGGGTGGTGGTCGCGGCCGTAGTTGGTGCGGGACAGGGCGCCCTGCGAATAAACGGTGCGGCCGAATTCGCCGGCCCACACGACCAAGGTGTCGTCGAGCAGACCCAGCCGCCGCAGGTCGGCGAGCAGCGCGGCGCACGGCTGGTCGGTCATGCGGCATTGCTGGCGGATCTCGCCCGGCAGGTTGCCGTGCTGGTCCCAGCCTTGGTGATAAAGTTGGATGAAGCGCACATTGCGCTCGGCCAGGCGGCGCGCCAAGAGGCAGTTGGCGGCAAAAGTGCCGGGGGTTTTGACATCCGGCCCGTAGGCGGCCAGCGTCTCGGGGCTTTCGGTGGAGAAATCGGAGAGTTCCGGCACGCTCATCTGCATGCGGAAGGCCATCTCGGCCTGGGCGATGCGGGTGCTGACCTCGGTGTCGTTGGCGCGCGCCGATTCCTGCGCGTTGATGGCGGCCACGGCGTCAAGCATGCGGCGGCGGTCGTCGCGGGCGACGCCTTTGGGGTCGTTGAGGTACAGGACCGGCGAACCGGCCGGCAGGAAATTGACGCCTTGGTGGTCACTGGGCAGAAAGCCGGTGCCCCACAGGCGCGAATACAGCGCCTGGGTGTTGCCGTAGCCCTTGGAGAGCATGACGACGAAGGCCGGCAGGTTGGCGTTGGCCGAGCCCAGACCGTAGGAGAGCCAGGCGCCGATCGAGGGCCGTCCCGGCTGCTGGTGGCCGGTCTGGAAAAAGGTGACGCCCGGATCGTGGTTGATGGCCTCGGTCCACATCGTTTTGATGACGCACAATTCATGCGCCAGCTTGGCGGTGTGCGGCAGGAGTTCGCTGACCCACAGGCCGTCTTCGTTGTTTTTGTATTTGTCAAAGCGGAAGGCCGACGGCGCCACCGGAAAGCGCGACTGGCCGGAGGTCATCCCGGTCAGCCGCTGGTCGCCGCGCACCGAGCCCGGCAGGTCCTGGTTGAAGCGCTCGCGCAGCTGCGGCTTGTAGTCGAACAAATCCAGTTGCGACGGCGCGCCGTTCATGTGCAGGAAGATCACCCGCTTGGCCTTGGGGGCGATGTGCGGCGCGCCGAGCATCCCTTGGCCCAGGGCGGCCGGCGGCGCGGCGGGGCCCGCCACGCCGGCCAGGGCCTGCGCCAGGCCACCGGGCAGGAGCGAACCCAGGGCGGCCACGCCCATGCCGGCGCCCACGCCCATGGCGCCGCGCGCGAAAAATTGGCGGCGGGTCAGGTTGAGGCAGTAGTCAAGCACGGGATCCATGGGGCACCTTTAGTCGCGGACAAGGGTTTCATCAAGGGAAAAGAGCGCGCAGCCCACATGGGTCCAGGCAGCCAGGGTGGCCGGGTCGGCGGCCGGGCCTTCCTTCGGCAAAGGATACTCGCCGGTGGAGGCCAGCAAGTCGGCGGCATCCTTGGGCGCGGCTTGGTAACGGGCCAGCGACTCACTCAGCAATGTGCGCAGCGGCGCCAATTCGCTTTCCTTCGCCACGCGCCCGGTGCAGCGGCGGAAGGCGAGCGCCAGCCTGGCGTCGGTGTCTGTGGCTTCGCCCAAGGTGCGGGTGGCCAAGAGGCGGGCGGCTTCCAAAAACTGCGGATCGTTCCACAGCATCAGGGCCTGCAACGGGGTGTTGGTGGTGGGCCGGCGCACGCAGCAGGAGCCGCGGTCCTGGCCGTCGAAGATCACCATCTGCGCCGGGGTACAGCCACGCTTCCAGAAGGTGTAAAGGCTGCGGCGGTACAGCGCCTCGCCGTGCTCCTGCCGGTAATTGGTCACGTTGTCGGGTGCGCCGCGCAGGGCCATCACCTCCCACAGGCCGCCGGGCTGGTAAGTCTTGACCGCCTTGCCGCCGATTTTCTCGACGAGCAAGCCGGAGACAAACAGCGCCTGATCGCGCACGCCTTCGGCACCCAGGCGCTGGCGCGGGAAATAAGCCAGCAACCGGTTGTCGGGGTCGGCCGCCTTGGCCTCGGTGCGGATCACCGAGGACTGGCGGTAGGTGGCGCTGGTGACCATGCGGCGCAGGGTCTTTTTGACATCCCAGCCGTCCTCGCGGAATTGCACGGCCAGAAAATCCAGAAGCGGCAGGTTGGGCGGATACTCGCCTTGCAGGCCGAAGTCTTCGCTTGTCTTGCACAAACCGTTCACGAAGACCAATTGCCAGTAACGGTTGACCATCACGCGGGCCGTCAGCGGGTTGGCGGGGCTCACCATCCATTGCGCCAGGCCCAGCCGGTTGGCCGGCAAGCCCTCGGCGGACAGTCCGCCGATGCGCAGCGGCCGGCGGGTGACCGGGCGGGTTTTGTCGGGCTTGTCGTATTCGCCGCGGGAAAGGACGAAGGTCGGCGTCGGGGTGGCGAGCTCCTTGGTCACCAGCGCGCGCGGCTGCATCGCTTCCAAGCGCTTCAATTCCACCTCGGCTTTTTCAAGGTCCTTGCGGACCACCTTGGCCTCGGGGGAATCGGCGGCCACGAACAGGGTTTTGAGGCGCGCCTCCTGCGCCGGGGTGCGCTTGGGGGAGAGCGCCAGCGCCGCGCCGGGGAAGGACAGTTCCAAGCCTTCCACGCGGAAGGAGAACCCCGCTTCGCCGCCGCCGTTGGCGATCTTGAGCATCAATTCGTGGCTGCCGGCGGGGATGTCCAGCGCGATCTTGTCTTCCCCGTCCGCCACGCTGCGCTGGGCTTCGTGCGCAAACACCTGCTTGCCATCGAGGAACACCTTGAGGCCGTCGTCGCTGCCCACATGCAGCACGGCCTTGGCCGGCGCGGCCAGTTCGATCCGGCGCAGCAGATAGTGGCCGGCGTTGCCGTTGGCCGGCAGCACATGCGGGGATTCATCGGTGAAGTCGGGGCGGGGCTGCCACAGCACGCCGCCCTCGAGCACGGCGGCGGGCTCGAAATCCTGTTCCGGGCCGAAGGTGCGGGCGAAAGCCTCGGCATAGGAGGCGGCCGGGAAGGGGCCCGCATACAGCCACTCGGCGGCCACCGCCGCCGCCGCCTTGGGGCCGGCTTCGGCCAGACTCAGGCGCGCGCGGCCGATGGCGTGCTGGGTGTGCACAGATTCCTGGTGCAGCTTCACGCGCACCTCGGTGCCGCCGGGGAAGCCGAACGGTTTTTCCGCCAGGAAATACGCCACCCGCGCTTGCTTTTGGGTGTGGCCGCCCAGCGCCCAGCAATCGGGGCCGGTGCGCAGTGCGTTTTGCACACCATAGTCGCCGTCTTCCTGCGCGAAATCGGCGGCCGCATGCAACAAGTGGATGGTTTGCTTTTGCGAAGGGTCCTTGATGCTCACCGCCTCGGCCTCGATGTGCGACAGCACCGCGTTGCCATTGGGCGCGCGGCCGACCGACTTGCCGGGCAGCGACGGGTCGGCCAGCGCCTCCAGCCGGATGATGCGCAGATTTTGCGCCTCGGTGCGCAGGGTGTGGGTGTCCACCGTGCGGTCGGGGTTGGCGCCGGAGGCCAGCACCGAGCCGTCGGCCAGCACTTTCAGGGTGGCCCCGCCCGAGGATTCCGTTTTCACCACCTGGGTCTTGGCAAAACGGATGTCGGCCTGCAACTCCTTTTCAAGCACGGGCAGCGGATCGGATCCCTCGCGCAGTTTGTCCAGCTGGCCGCGCAGCTGCGCGGCCTTGTCACCGGCCTCGGTGATTTGGGCCGCAAGTTCGGGACTGGGCAGCAAAACGCTGGTGCCGAAAATCGGCGTGTTGCGCGTGCCCCCACCCCACAGGCCGCTCTCTTCAATCGAATTGAAGTAGGCGAACAGCGAATAGAAATCCTCCTGCGAGATCGGATCGAACTTGTGGTCGTGGCAGCGGGCGCACTTGAGGCTGAGGCCCAAAAGCGAGGTGCCCACCACATCCACGCGGTCGGCGGCGTATTCCACGCGCAATTCGGCGTCGATGGCGCCGCCTTCGGTCGAGACCGGGTTGAGGCGGTTGAAGCTGGAAGCCACCTGCGATTCGGGCGTGGGGTTTTCAACCAAGTCGCCGGCCAGGCACCAGGTGAGGAAGGTGTCGAAAGGCAGGTTCGCGTTGTGGGCGCTGATCACCCAGTCGCGCCAGTGGTAGTAGTCGTGGTACTCGTCGGCGTGCATGCCCACGGTGTCGGCATAGCGCGCGGCGTCGCACCAATAGGCGGCCATGCGCTCGCCGAAGCGCTTGGAGGCAAGCAGGCGGTCCACCTGTTTTTCGTAGGCGTCGGCCGAGGTGTCGGCCAGAAAGGCGTCGGTCTCCTCGGGCGTGGCCGGCAAACCGGTCAGGTCCAGCGAGACGCGGCGCAGCAAGGCGGCCTTGTCGGTTTCCGGCGACGGCGCGAGGCCCGCCTTCTCCAGCTTGGCCAGGATGAAATAGTCCACCTCGTTGCGGCACCAGGCGGCGTTCTTGACTTCCGGCGGGGCCGGCTTCTCGGGCGCTACAAAGGACCAGTGGTTTTCGTAGGGCGCACCTTGCTCAATCCACGCCTTGAGGGTCGCCAACTCCTCGGCATTGAGCGGCGCCTTGTTGGATTTGGCCGGCGGCATCAGGTCGTCGGAGCCGGTCTTTTCATTGACGCGGATCCATACATGGCTGGCCTCGGGGTGCCCCGGCACAATGGCGTGCGCCTTGGGGTCGTTCTTAAGGGCCGCCCGCGCGCCTTCGGGGGTGTCGAGCCGCAGGTTGGCCTCGCGCTTGGCCGAATCGGTGCCGTGGCAATGGAAGCACTTGTCGGAGAGGATCGGCCGCACATCGCGGTCGTAGGAGATCTCGCGGGGGATGGCCGGCACCAGCGGGGTGGGAGAAGCCGCTTTAAGGGGTGTTTTGGTTGAGGCTTCCCGGCGTTCACACCCCACCCACAGGGGCAAGGTGGAGAGGGCGGCCAAGAGCAGGGGCAGGGGAGGACGCAAATGCATGTTTGGAGAGGACGCCAACGGAGGGTGGGCATTACAGGCGGCGGCGGGAAGGCGGGGGGCTTCTCATGAGGTCTTTACCTTGATGGAAATGGATTTTGGGGAATGGGTTGGGATAGGGACAGAGTTTGTGCAGGGGGTGGGGAATGAAAAAACTGCCCGGGGGAGGTGGGCGAACTGGATTTCCCGGGACCGAGGGTCTCCAGACCCTCGTCGAACGAGCGCCGGAAAAGGGAGGTATGCCGATGCCGCGAAAATGTCACGCAAACCGTCGAGGGTCGGAGACCCTCGGTCCTGGGAAGACGGGAAGGGCTTGCGCAAGGTCTGTACCTTGCTGGAAATGGATTTTGGGGAATGGTTTAGGATAGGTACAGAGTTTGTGTAAGAGGGCGGGAAATGAAAAAACCGCCCGGGAGAGGTGGGCGGTTGGGGGTCACGCTGAACGAGCCCCGAGCGCGAGCTCGGGGGAACGCTCCCATTCCTCACCAAATTCTTTTCCCATCCCCACACCCACCCGCTATAATAAAAAGGTCAAACAACTCCTATTTAAGTTCCGGAGCCCCCATGAATCCCCTCCACTACCCCGAATTCACCCAATCCTCCCTCGATGAGATCGCGCTCACCGCCATGGGTGAGGAGTTGGACGACCAGGTGCTGAGGCCCAGCATTTCCATCAAGGGCACGGTGGGCGCCATCGCCGCGCAGGCCAAGCAGGCGCGGATCATGACGGCCTCCGCCGCGCTGGACCTCCTGCGCCATGGCGAGGCGATGGCTGCGCAGATCAGTTATGTCTTGGCGGATGTGCGCTGCATCGACACTTTTTTGCGCGACTCGGCGGGGCATTTCCAGTTGATCCGCATGCGGCTGGTTTGAATTTTTGCGCCCATCAAGCGTTCTTGCACCAAGCTCCCTTTCGGGGGCTTTTTTTCGGCATTCGCCTAAACTTTCCCGCATGCCCGCCTCCCCCCGCATCCAGCCCCTTGTCATCGGCGCCCCTTACGGCAATTACATCCATTTTCCCGGGATCACCGCGACCATGGGCACCTTCACCGCCGCCGACCGCGGCGGGCGGCCCAAGGCGCTTTGGCGGATGCTGCTGACCCTGCGCTATTACCCGCGCCTCAACGCCTGGGTCAACAAGTTGGGCCTGCCCAACCCGGGCATCGACTGGCTGGTGGCGCGCGTGGCCGCCGGCAAGGTGCAGGTGGCCGACAAATTGGTGTCCATCCACGGCTTCACGCCGCAGGATTGGGCGGTCTTGCTCGAAAAGACCGCCGCGCTCAAGCCCTTGGCGATCGAGATGAACATGTCCTGCCCCAACATCGGCCACATCGGCTGGCCGGATGATCTGTTCACCCGCGCCCAGGCCACCGGCGTCCCCCTGGTGGTCAAAATTCCCCCCATCAACTGGGAGCCGATGCTCGAGCAGGCCCGCGCCGCCGGCATCACGCACTTCCACTGCTGCAACACGCTGCCGGCCCCGAGCAAACATCCCAACCGGGGCGGCGGCATTTCCGGCCGGCCGCTCAAGGGCGTTTCGATGCAGGTCATCTCGCAGTTGCGCAAGCGGCCGGACTTTGCCGAACTGACGATCATCGGCGGCGGCGGCGTGTACGAGGCGGCCGATGTGGATGACTACGCCGCCTTGGGCGTCAAACATGTGTCGATTGCCAGCAAACTCAACAACCCCAAGTACTTGTTCTCCGACGCAGGCATCGCGCAAATCCGGGCGCGGGCCACGGAAAAGTTGGCTTGAGGAATTGACCTAGGCCGCCTGTTCCGGATTTTGGCCTATGGGGCGTTCCGGAGCATCTGCAACGCCGCCCACACCGCACGCTCCCGCACTTCTTCGCGCGTTCCCAAAAAGACGAATTTTTTCGCCAAGACCGGCATGCCGCGCTTGGCCAAGCCAATCCAGACGGTGCCGACCGGGGTGGCTTCGCTGCCGCCGCCGGGGCCGGCGATCCCGGTGGTTGACAGCGCGTAATCGGCGCCGGTTTTTTCAAGGGCTCCTTCCGCCATGGCGCAGGCCACCGGCTCGCTGACTGCGCCGTGGCGGCGCAGGAGATGTTCCGGCACGCCGAGAATGGCGGTTTTCAGGGCGTCGGTGTAGGTCACGAAGCCGCCCGCATAGGCGTCGCTGGCGCCGGGGACGCCGGTGAGCGCGGCACCCAGGCCGCCACCGGTCAGGCTTTCCGCGGTGGCCAGGGTGGCTTTTTCAAGCTGCAACCGGAAAATGGCCGCCTGTGCGAGCGAAGTGCCGTTGCGCCCGAAAACAAACTCCTTGCCCAGTTTTTTTTCGGCTTCATCCAACGCTTGGGCCACCTGTTGCTCGGCCGTTTGGCGGTCGGCGGCAACGGCGCGCACGCGCACGGCGCACTGGCCGCCGGAAACATTGGTGCCCACGGTCGGATTTCGGCCGCGCGCCATGAGATCCCGCAGGCGTTCGCCCATTTCGGATTCGGCCATGCCGAAGGAATGCAGCATGCCGGTGGCGATGAATGCCGCCCCGGCTTGCGGCGGCGGCAGGCGCGGGGCCACCTCGCCGGCAAACATGGCCCGCATTTCCCGGGGCACTCCGGGCAGCACGAACACCTGCGCGCCGCCGAGCCTGGCCATGAGGCCCGGGGCGGTGCCGCATGCGTTGGCCAGCATGGAAGCCGAGTGGGGACGCCGGGCTTGGGTGCGGTTTTGCGGCGGCACGGGCTTGCCGCGGCCGGTGAAATAAGCGGCGATCCATTCGAATGCCGCGGCATCTTCCACCAACTCCTCGCCGAGGGCATCGGCCAGCGCGGCCCGGGTCAGGTCGTCTTCGGTCGGGCCCAAGCCCCCCGAGGCCACCACCACGCGGGCGCGGCCGGCGGCTTCGGAAAACGCGCGCGCAATGGCGGCACGGTCATCGTGGATGCAGCGGTGTTCGGCCGCCAGAAGGCCGTGGGCGGAAAGTTGCTGCGCCAGCCAGGCGGCGTTGGTGTCAACGATTTGGCCCAAGGCCAGTTCGTCACCGAAAGACAGAAGGAGCGCATCAAGCATGGGGTTGGCAAAGGGGGGCGGAACCGGAAGGGCAGTCTTTACACCCGCATTTGCGCGTATGCGGCCAGTGCGCCGTCGCGGCCTTGGGTCAAACCCACGATGGGGTGGGGGTAGGTGACCCCCGGCATGACGCCGGCGCTTGCCAAGGCCAGGGGCGGGACCTCCCAAGGGGCGTGCAGATGGGCGGTGTCCAGGTTTGCCAGCTCGGGAACCCAGCGCCGGATGTATGCGCCGGACGCGTCGAAGCGCCGGCTTTGGGTGACGGGGTTGAAGATGCGGAAATAGGGTGCGGCATCGGCGCCGCAGCCGGCGATCCATTGCCAACCCAGCGTGTTGTTGGCCAAATCGGCATCCATCAAGGTGTCCCAAAACCAGCGGGCTCCGCACAGCCAATGCAGGCGCAGATGTTTGACCAGGAAAGAGCCGACCACCATGCGCAGGCGGTTGTGCATCCAGCCGGTGGCCCAGAGTTCGCGCATGCCGGCATCCACCAAAGGGTAGCCGGTTTGGCCGTGGCACCAAGCCTTGAAGTCCCGCGCGGCGGCGGGATCCGCATGCCCTTCCGGGCTTTCGGGCCAGCGCCATGGAAAACCCGCGAATTTGGCATCCAGCGGCCGGGTCGGGGTGTGTTCAAAATGGTAAAGCAGGTGTTGGCCAAAGTCGCGCCAAGCCAGCTGGCGCACAAAAGGCTCGGCCGCCACCGGATCAAACGCCCTGGCTTCGTGCCAAAGGCGTTGCACGCTGATTTGGCCCCACGCCAAGTGCATGGAAAGCCGACTGGTGCCCGCTTGCGAAGGCACATCGCGGCCGGCCGGATAATTGCGCAAGGGCGCGCCAAGAAAAGAAGCCAAGGCGGCCCGGCCGCCGGCCGGCGTATTCGGACCCAGGGCGGCAAAACCCGAGTCCCAGCCAATGGCGGGCAGCAAGGCCAGTGATTTAAGCGGCTCGCTCGCCGGCCATGTGGCGGGGGCAGCCAGCAAAGCGGGAGCCGCCAGCGGCAAGGCGGGTGGCGCCTTGGTTTGAAGATTTTTATAAAAAGGCGTGAACACGCGATAGGGCGTGGCATCCGCCTTGCGGCTTTCCCAAGGCGGATAAAGCCCGGGCGAGCCTTGGCGAATCAGCGGAATGCCAAGGCTACGGAGGGCAAGCTCCACGTTTTCTTCCTGGGCGCGGCCGGCCGGATCAAAACGGGGTGTGCAATGGATGGCGGCGGCGTTGAGTGTTTTGGCCATGGACTGCAGGAAGTTGGCGGCACCGGAGCCGGCCGCCGGCCGGGTCCGCGCCAAAATCAACCGGCTTCCGACACCCTCGAGCGCGGCCCCCAACGCGCCAAGCGCCTGATGAAGGGCCACCCGGCTGGCTGCGCCCGGGGCCCACTGGCCGTCCTCGCCTTCCTCATGGGGAGCCCAAATGAAAACCGGCACCACCGGCTGCCCCGAGCGCGCCAGCCCGGTCAAAGCGGGCTGGTCTTCCAAACGCAAGTCTTTTCGGAACCAATAGATGATCGGGCGCATGGGCGAATCGGCGAATGGCAAAAGGCGGGGCGGGGAGCGCCAAACCATGGAAATGTTCAAACGGAGGGCCGGAAGCAACGCCCGGGAGAAAGAACACTGTGGGAGCCAAAATTATTTCACCATTGGCGGCGGGCGGGAAGCCAAGGCCTGATTCCAGCCTTGCATGTCGGCAAGCGGCTGGCATATTTTTCATTGGTGGTATTGGCCCAAGCTGAGAGCAGAACAAACCGGTTTGCGGAATAATGCCTGCCGGCGCAGTGTTCCAAAGACAGCGTCCTTCCCGTTCCTTTTTCCTCTGTATGGAGATTCGTCATGTGGCAATTGATCGTTCCGGTGGCGTTCGCGGCCGTTCTGGGTTCTGCGGCCATGGCGGCCGAAGATGCTCCCGAGTGCCCCAAATGCCCCAAGTGTCCCGCCCCGCCGGCGCCAGTCCCCGAGGCGCCGGCCAATCTGGCCCCGACCAATGCCGACCTTTCGCTGGAAGGCGCCGATTTGGGCAAGCCGGTGTCCGGCCCGGCTGTCAAGGCCGAAGACTTCAAGGGCAAGGCGGTGGTGTTCGAATACTGGGGTGATCGCTGCCCGCCATGCCTGGCCAGCATCCCGCACCTGTGCACCACGCAAAAGGAGCACGGCCGCGACAAGCTGATCGTGGTGGCCAACCAAGTGTGGACCGATGATGCCGCGGTCGCCAAAGCGGCCTTTGAAAAAAAGGCGCCCAAGGAATACCAGGTGAGCGTGGTCAACCATGGCGGCGTCAAGGGCGCCCAAGTGGATGGCGTGCCGCACGCCATGGTGTTCAACCCCGATGGCACCCTGCGCTGGCAGGGCCACCCGATGGATGCCAAATTTGAAACAGCCGTGAAAGAAGCCGTGGCGTTGGTCAAGTAAAAAAGATGGGCGGCCAAGGCCGCCCTTTCTTTTTCCCCCATCCGCCCGCCGGGGCACTTCCCATCCTTTCATGCGGCCGGCCCGGCCGCTTCACCCTCCATGCGTTTTTCATCCCTTGCAACCTGGTTTTTCGCGCTGACGGCGGCGCTCGTCCTCCCCTTGCCGGCCCCGGCGCAGGATGCCGGCGGCGATCCGGACGCCGTCCTTTTCGGCGCCGATGCGTCGGCTCCGGCGCTGACCGTCGTGGCCGGGACCGAACCGGCCGTGGTGCCCCCGGGGGGCAAATTTGATGTGGTGGTGCATTTGACGGTGGCGCCCAAGCAGCACGCATACCCCAATGCGGCGCAGAATCCGGCCGATCCGTCCACGGTGTATTTCACCGCGCCCGGCGGCGCGCAATTCGGCGAGCCGGTGTGGCCCAAGGGGCAGATTTTCGAAGTCAAAGAACTGGATGAAAAGGAGGTGGTGTACAAGGGTGAGGTGTTGATCCGCATCCCGGGCACCGCCTCGCAGACGCCGGGCGAACACACGATCAAGGGCGCGTTCAAGGGGCGTTATTGCGACGACGCGGGGAGTTGCTATCCGTCGAAGGTTTATCCGTGGGAGGCGAAGGTGACGGTGGATCCGAAGGCGGTGGCGCAGGCGCCAACATCGGCGGCTCCGACCGCCGCCCCCCATGCGCCGGCAGCGGGCGGGGCGTCAAAATCCTTGGAGGCCATTTCTTTTGATCTGCCGTGGGGCACGCAAGTGGTGGACCCCAACACCGCCCGCGGTCTTGCCGTGTTCCTGCTGCTGGCGGCCCTGGGCGGCCTGGTGCTCAATTTCATGCCCTGCGTGCTGCCGGTCATTCCCATCAAAATCCTCGGGCTGGCCCAGGCCGCCGGCACGCGCAACCGCCGGCTTTTCCTAGGCGCGGTGATGTCGGGCGGGGTGGTGGCGCTGTGGCTGGGGATCGGTTCCGTTCTGGCCTTCACCAGCGTCTTGGGCGGCACGGCCGACATCTTCCGCTATCCGCTGGTCAACCTGCTTTTGGGCGCGTTCATCGTGTTGATGGCCTTCGGGGCCACCGGCCTGTTTGCCATCCGCCTGCCGCAGGCGGTCTATTCGGTGAATCCCAAGCATGACTCGGCCTTCGGGTCGTTCGCCTTCGGCGTCATGACCGGGGTGTTCGCGCTGCCCTGCACCGGCCCCTTCATGGGCACGGCCGCCGCCGCGGTGCTGCGGGCCGGCAACAGCACGCTGACCTTGGCGGTGTTCGCCGCCATCGGCCTCGGCATGGCCCTGCCGTATTTCGTGCTGGCGGCCAACCCCAAGTGGGTGGACAAACTGCCGCGCTCGGGCCCGGCCAGCGATGTCATGAAGACCTTCCTGGGCTGGCTGATGCTCGCCGGCGGCGCTTATTTCATCCAGTCGGGCATCACGCAATGGGCCTCGCCGGAATCGCATTTCGGCAAGCGGGCCGGGGTGATCGTGGCGCTGGCCCTGTTCACGGTGGCCGGGGGGCTCCTCGCCAAGGGATGCATCGGATTGCTGAAGGCCCCGCCGCGCCGCGCGTTGCCGGCCGTGTTTTTGGCGGCGGGCTTGGGCCTCGCGGCCTTTGGCACGCAGCAGATTTATTCCGAAATCGCCACCCGCCCCTTCCCGTTCGTCCGCTTCACCGGCGAGGCGGAATTGCGCCTCGGGCAGGGCAAGATCGTGGTGGTGGACTTCCGCTCCACCAATTGCCTCAATTGCGACCTCAATGAAAAGCGGGTGTTCAACACGCCCGACGGGCGCGCCCTGCTTGGCGCGGACGATGTGGCCGCCTACCAGGCCAACACCGACCGCGATCTGGACACCGCGTTCCTGAAAAAAATCGCCAGCAATGTCGCGGTGCCCTTTTTGGCGGTCTATGACGCCAAGGACACCCGGGGCGAGCGGGTGATCCGGCTTGATGGCACCCTGTCCGCCGACCAACTCCGCCAAGCCCTCGAAAAAGCCCGCCAAGCGGGCAAATAAGGGATTGTTATCTTTCCCCAGGTTCACTCCATCCCCCAACCCGATCCCCATGACCCGCGACCAAATCTGCGCCAAGCTGCTTGAAATCGGCCTCACCCTCCCCGAAGCCCCCAAAGCCCTGGCCGTTTATGTGCCGGCGGTGGAAGTCGGCGGCTTGGTTTATGTCTCCGGCCAGTTGCCCATGAAAGAAGGCAAACTGGCGGCCACCGGCATCGTTGGCCAAAGCGTGTCGTTGGAAGAGGCCCAAGCCGCCGCCCGCCAGTGCGCCGTCAACGCCATTGCCGCCGTCGGCTTGGCCCTCAATGGGGAATTCGACCGGTTGGACCGCATCATCAAAGTGGAGGCCTTCATCGCCTCCGACCCCGGTTTCACCTCGCAACATCTGGTCGCCAACGGGTTCAGCGAGGTTTTGGGCCATGTGTTTGGCCCGGCCGGCATCCATGCCCGGGCGGCGGTGGGGGTGCCATGCCTGCCCCTCAACGCCGCCGTCGAGGTGGCGCTTTTGGCCAAAGTCAAGTGATTTCGGCGGGGGGGGCTTTATCCACCACAATCCCCAAACAGGCGCGCCTTCGCACCCTGCGGAACAAAAAATTCCCATAAAGCCCTTGACGGGCTTCCTGTTCTCTCCGACACTTACACTCCACTGTTGGCTCTTTCCCTTAAGCAATCCCTCCTCGGAGCGTCTCTCCCATGGCCAAGGTCCGCAGCGCAGCCAGCGCATTCGCCGTCTCCCTCGTCATTCTCGGCCTCGCTTTTGCCGGCGCGACGGGCTTGGCCCTTTGGTTCTACACTCAGGCTGCCACGGCCCAGGCCGAGGCTGCCACGGCCAAGGAAAATCTCGCCAAAATCAAGGGGCCTGGCGACGAAGCCCGCGCCCCCATGACCGAGGCTGACACGGCAGGCTCCGGCACGCTGCTGTCGCGCGTGGCCGATGTTTATGACAAATTGTCCAAGGAAAAGGACCTGAAGGAGGCCGATCTGGTTGATGCCAAGCGTGCGGTCAGCCAAGCCGATGCCGAAGTCAAAAAAAGGGCCAGTGAAATCGAACAGTTGAAAAAAGAAAATGAATCCTCCGCAGCCGTGGCCAAGGCCCGCTTGGACACCATGGAGCAGGATTTGAACGCCAAAACCAAGGAAATGGTGGTTCGCACCAAGGAAGCTGACATCAAAATCGAGAGCGCCAACCAGGAAGTCAAGTCGGCAACCGAAAATTTGAACGCCGCCATTGCCACACAACAAGCGGTTTTGGCTGGAAAAGACCAGCAGATGGCGGCAAAGGAAAAAGAACTGGCGCAAGCCAAAAAAGAACTCGAGCTGGCCCAAAAGAAGATACGCGAGGCGCATCAACCGATGTCCAGCGATGTGGCCATGCCCAACGGCATCATTGCCGAGGTGCTCCCCAATGGCGATGCTTACATCAAGTTGGGTGCCGCCGAACGCGTCCGCCTGGGCATGAATTTTGAAGTTTTCCAGGCCAACTCGGTGATCCATATGCAGGCCGGCAACACGGTGATCGGCAAGGCCACCTTGGAGGTTTACCGCGTCGAACGCCATGATTGCATCGCCCGCGTGGTCCGCGGTCCGGCGAATTTGCGGCTTTTGGCCGGCGATCCCATCATCAATCTGGCATACAGCCCGCATGGTGACGTGAATTTCGTGGTGTACGGCGCCTTTGACATCAACAACACCAAAAACCCCAATGTGATCGCCGAGGATGAGACCCGCATCAAAGCGCTCATCGCCTCCAGTGGCGGCCAAATCATTGAAATTGACCCCAACAATGCGCAGGTGATGCTCTCCCCGGATGTGGATTACCTGGTGCTTGGCAAACAGCCCAATCCGCCGCTTGAACTGGCCGGTGATGATGCCACGGATGTGGGGAAGATGGAAGCGTACAAAAAAGCCCAAAAAGATTACGCCCTTTACACCTCCCTCATGGGGCAGGCCCGCCAGATGCAGATTCCGGTGCTGAACCAGAACCGCTTCTTGGAATTGATGGGCTTCTACCACCGGTCCAAGGTCAAGTTGCCGACCGCTTCCGCAACCAACTGATCCGTTTCCCATCTCCAAAAGCCGCCCGAATGCTTGCGACAGCTTCCGGCGGTTTTTGTTTTCCACCGGCCCGTTCCCTTCCTTGGCATTCTTATGGCGGACTACAGCCCTCCGGCTGCCTGGACCCAGTACTGGGGCGCCCGTTTGGCCGCCAGCGCCCTTTTGGCTGCGGATGCCGACACGGGCTTGGCCATGGCCAAAACGATCGCAAAACACCTTTACCCCCTGTTCACACGCCATGCGGGGCGCACCCGGGAGCACATCGCCGCCGCCTTTCCGGATTGGCCGGAATCCAAAGTGGAGGCCACGACCCGCCAGGCCTTTGAGCACCTGGCCATGCTCGGGGTTGAAATGGTCCATACGCCGCGCGCGGTCACACCGGCATCATGGGAACGCCATGTCAGTGTGGAAGGCCTTTCTCCAAATGCCATTGCATTGCTAAGCAGCCGCCGGCCGGCCATCTTGGTGACCGGTCACATCGGCAATTGGGAGATGCTTGGTTACAGTCTGGCCGTTTTGGGCTATCCCATCCACGCCATTGCCCGGCCACTGGACAACCCGCTCATCAATCAATGGGTGTTTGGTATACGCGAGCGCCGCGGCATACGCCTTTTGGATAAGGAACGCGCCAGTTTCCGGGCCCGGGAGTTGCTTGATCGGGGGGAATCCGTGGGATTCATCGCGGACCAAAACGCCGGCCCCAAAGGATGCTTCGTCCCTTTCATGGGGCGGCTGGCCAGCACCCACAAATCCGTGGCATTGCTGGCCCTTTCCTATGGCGCGCCGATTGTCTGCGGAGCGGCCATCCGCCAACCCAAGGATGCCGATGGCACCCGCTTCCATCACCGCCTGGAAACCACCGACATCATCCATCCCGAAGAATGGGCGGCCCACGAGGACCCGGTTTTTTATGTGACCGCCCGCTGGGCCCATGCGGTCGAACAATCGGTCATGGCGCACCCGGGTCAATACTTGTGGATGCACCGCCGATGGCGGACGCGCCCCAAATTCGAAGTGGAAGGCAAGCCGATGCCCGCCGCTTTGCGCCGCAAATTGGAATCGTTGCCGTGGATGACGCAGGAAAAAATGGCGCGGCTGGACGGCCCGTCCCATGCGGCGCCGTGATGTTTTCCCGTAAAGATGGGGATGCCCGCCAAAACAGGCCCGCGGGGCAACCGGCCGGTTTTTCTTTTCATTTCATCCCTGTGCCCCCTAGAATGGCTCCATGCCCCCTCCCCAATTGCTCCTGAACCGCACAGTGCTGGTGGTCGATAACGACCCGGATATCCGCACCGCCATTGACATGGCCCTGCAAGCCGAAGGGGCCCTGACCCAGGTTTGCGGCGACGGCCTGACAGCCATCGACATTTGCGCTTCGGACCCCCCGGAATTGATGGTGCTGGACATGATGCTGCCAGGATGCTCCGGCTTTGTGGTCTTGGAGCGCATACGGGACATGGCCGATCCGCCGGTGGTTTTCATGGTGACCGGCAACGAGGGGCGCCGCCACCGGGAATACGCCGAGGAGCGCGGGGTGGCCGGCTACTTCAACAAGCCGGTTTCGCTTGACACGCTCATTCATTCCGCCTGCGAAGCGCTGGCCAAGCGCGAACGGCCGCGCCCAGGCTGATTTTTCTTGCCGCAACCTATTTACGCCTGGGGGGCACTAGGGTAAAGTGCGCTCCCGCAACCCGGTTGGCCCAGAACGGCTTCCGCAACCCAAGGCTTCACCATGTTCAACCGCCCTCTTCATTGGCTTGCCCACCCGGCCCAGCGCCGGGGCATGTTCATCCTCTTGGCCTCAGCCGCCTTGTCGTTGTGGTCCGCCGCGGCCCGGGCGGACGAGTGGTGCGTGCTCAAGCTCAAGGACGGGCGCACGCTTTCCGGCATTCTGGTCATGAAAAACGACGGCGGAATCACCCTCCGCCCCGAAGGCGGCGAGAACATCGCCTTTGCCAATGCGGAAATTGTCGAGAGCTCGTTCCAAAAAAGCCCGCGCGAAGAGTACGCCGAAAAGCGCGCCCTCGTCAAAGACGACGACCTGTCCGGCCGCTATGCCCTGCTCCTGACTTTCTATTACGCCAATCAGAAAAGCGCTTCTGCCAAGGCTTTTTGCAAGGACGAGGCTGAGCAGTTGCTCAAGGACTTCCCCGACAGCGCATCCATCCAGAAATTGCACCGCGCCGTGTCGCAGGCCGCTGAAAAACCCGATGCGGCGGCCGTGGCGCCGGATGCGGGCACCGGCGGGACGGCAACCCAGATCCCCGACCCCGGCACCCCGGCCGCAGCCGTGGTGCCGCTGATGTCGGCAAGCGATCAAAACCTGCTGCGCCTGTACCAGTTTGATTTCAAGAAAGACGCCAAGCTCAGCCTCACCATCCCCAAGGATGTGGTGGATGACCTGTTCAAAAGCAAGGGCGATTCCGAGGAATTGAAAAAATACAAAGTCGCCGGGGGCCCGCTCAAATTCCGCAATCTGAGGCCTGTTGAACAACTTGAGGTCATTTTTGACCTGCGTGAGCGCGAGCTTTACCCCAAGATCAAAGTCGGCGGCGAGCCGGCTTCGCTCCTGACATTTCGCACCGACATCCACGCCATGTTGATCGGTTATTTCACGCAGCGTTTCGCCGCGCAGGTGCCCGGACTCATCGCCAAACCCAAAAACATCTCATCACCCGCGGAAGCCTACACCAACTTCCTGGCACTCAGCCTGGCTTCGGTGGATGGCCACGCCGTCATCGACCATCAGTCGCCGGCGGATTCCCTGCTTTTGCAGTGGGGTCTGCCCCGTGATTTGGCCAAGTATCCGGCGCCCGAAATCAAGGGATGGAAACCGTATTTCACCGGCACAAACGACAGCCGTTTCATCGAAATCAGCCGGTGGATCAAATCCACCTATGAGATGCCGGCCGACAGCATGTCGTTGCCCTCCGCGGAAAAACCCAAGGAAAGCGGCCAAAAGCCCGGCCCCGCGTCGCCCGCCACCCCCCAGCAACCCAACCCACGCCGTCAGCCCGGCCAGTCCGGCAACTTGAACCAGCCAGGCCCTGGCTCGCCCCTTCCCGGCAACCCCTGACGTCATCCTGCGGCGACCTTGCGGGTCGCTTCCCCCTGTTTTGTTTGCCTGAACTTTGCCTGAACCAAGGAGCCGTTGCGTGTCTTTCCCCTTTTGCGCCCAATCCCGTCCCGCCACCTTCCGTCCCGCCGCGCGGACACTGCTTGCCGTGTGCTGCGCCTCTTGCGCCTTTGCGCTCCTTTCCGGCTGTGATGCCAGCGGGGCCAAAAACAAGGAACTGGACCAAGCCTTGGCCGCGGCCATCCGCGACTTCCAGTCGGCCACGGTTTCGCACATCGCTTTCGCCGACGCCAAAAGCCACCCCGACAAAGCCTACAACGCGCCAACGCTCGGCGGCAAGGCATGGCCTGATGTGAGCGTGGCCGCCTCGCGCCAGGACCAATACGGGGATGTGGCCGCCAGCTTGCAAAAAATCACCGAGAACGCGCTGGCAACACCCGTGCAAAAAAACATTGCATGGTCCCTTTTGGCCGACATCCATGGCGCCAACGCCCGTTTGTCGGCGCGCCGGGCGGATGCCGCCCGCGTCATCTTGGACACGCAGATCACCCGGCTGCACGGCCAACTGGGCGAGATTGAATCCAAATCGTTGATTCGCAACAACAACGCCACGCAAATGCAATCCATCATCCCCCTGATTGAACAGGGCGATCCTGGCAAATCCATGGGCTTGGGCGACTTGTCCAAGGCCCGCGCCGGCATGGAAGCGCAGTTGCAGAAAGTCAAGGACCGTGTGGCCGCCGTCTCGGAAGCCAAGAAGAGTGCGCAAGCCCAATCGGATGCGCTGTACGGCAAAATGAGCGACTTGCAATTGGCCGTGCGCCGCACCTCGGGAAAAGAAAGTTTTGACCTGATGGATCAGGCCAGTTCCGCCCGCTGCGAATCGGAAAAGCTTGAGGCGCAAGCCGCCAGCATGGACCAGGAACTGGCATTGCTGGCCCGCGATTCGGATTTGCGGACATCCGAGTTGGCCGCCATTTCGACAACCATCGGCATTCTGGAGGAACGCTTGGATGCGGCCAGCAAGGTTCTGGAAAACGCCACCACCGATGCCGCCACAGCGGATGCCGCCATCCTCAAATTGCACGACACCTGGGTGGCTTCGGCCAAGGACTTCTCCGAAAAGCAAACCGCCCAGGTGGATGCCCGCTTCGCGGAGGCGTTGGCGCAGGTGGCCGAGGCGCAAAAGGCCCTGGACAAGGCCGGGGCGCCGGGAAGCGGCCCCTCGGACAAGGCGGCACAGGCCGTTTGCAAAGCCGGTTTGGCCGCCGATGCCGCGCGTTACCACACCCTGCGCCTGCAGGCCATCCGCAACCACAAGCTGCTTCTGGCCTTCCTGGCCCAACGCGAGCAAGTGTGGCTTCCTGGCAAAACCGACGTGTTTTTCGCGCAGCGCGCCGAGGCCCTGACCAAGGATGGCGCGGCTGTTGCCGACGCCGCGTTGCCCTGCTGCAAGAATGCCTCCGGCCTGATCGGCGAAGCCATCGAGGCCAACAGCGGCGAAGACACCAAGAAATCTTTGGAAGCCATGCTGGCCAATGTCGCCAAGGACCAAAAAAACGCGCAGAACGCCCTGCGGGAATTGAACGGCGAAGCACCGGTGGTGGAAGCCCCGGCGGCACCCGCCGAACCCAAGGCCGAGGAAAAACCCGCGGAACCGAAGCCCGAAGACAAATGACGCCCGCTGAAAAAGGACGCCCCGGCGTCCTTTTTTCTTGGCCTACAATGACGCCGTGATTTCTTCCGCCCGGCTGCTGCACCAATTGATGCAAACGGACCGCCTGTTTGGCGTCGAAGCCGTTCCACGGGCGCGTTGCCCCGCCGCCGAGACTGTCCAGGCGCCACCGGCGGCGGCAAGCCGTGCCCCGGTGCCGGCCGATCGGCCCATGGCCGCGCCCCGCCCCGCCGCCATCGCTTCCGCCCCGGTTTCACCGGTGCGCCCCTCACCCGGGACTCCACCGCCCGCCGCCCTCTGGCAAACCGCCCTTGAAATCCCGCTTGGCGGCGCCGCCCCCGACGGTCCGCTGGCCGTGCTGTTTGTCAGTGTGGAATGGGGCCTTGCGCTTTCCGGCGACACCCGCGCACTATTTGACCGCCAGGTGGCCGCCATGAAACTGGCGCCCTCCCAGGCCGGCTTGCTGCGCATGACCTGGACCGGCGCCGACGAACCCCACGCCGGGGCGTTGGCACAGGCGCATGCCGGGGTGGTGGCAGCGGCCGACCAAGGCCGCCCGCGCGCACTGGTGCTGTTTGGCGGCTTCTCGATGCGTGCCATGGCCGGCGGCCAACTGGGTGGCAGTTTGGTGGCCTCCCGCGGCCGATGGATCACTTGGGAAGGTGCCGGCCGTTCCATTGCGGCGGTGGCCACTTGGCACCCCGGCCAATTGGGCATGGACCGTGAGCGCCGGGCCCAAACTTGGGAAGATTTGAAATCCGTGTGCGCCAAGCTGGGCATATGACCGGTTGGACGCCACACCGGCGGACCGGCATGCCCCATGAAAAAACGCGGCCACCGGGCCGCGTTTTTAAGAATGGCGGAAAATCACTTCTTGGCCGGGGCGCACGGCCCTTCTTCCAACCCGGCGGCCAGCAAATCCTGCCGGGGACGGAGCCC
>CANIYR010000010.1 GCA_947471825.1 Phycisphaeraceae bacterium
CACATGTTTCCATATCCTTCACCACGGCATCCGAATCCCATGGACAACCCTTACCTACACGTCATCAAGGATTTTCTGACCCCCGAAGAATGCGGGGTGTTGTCCGGCTGGATATTGGATCGGGGGAACGCCCCTCATTTCAAGAATCCGAACATGGGCGAAAAAAGGATCACCACCCGTTTCACCTACGGAACGGACTTGGTTTTCCCGCCCCTGGCCTATGAAATCCGGAAACGGATCGCTGAAAGGCTGCATTTCACCGATTTCAAGCAGCCCGGGTTCAAGGACGGCATGGTCGCCAGCCACGCCAAGGCCCCGGATTCCTGCTGTCTGCACAAGGACCCGGTGTGGTACGACGGCCATCGCACTTTTCATTGCAATGTCATCGTTGCCGAGCCGGAGGCGGGTGGCAACCTGTTGATCGAGGGCACGGTCTACAAGATGAACCGCGGGGACTTGGTCTGCTATCCGGTTTCCGATTTTGAGCACGGCACGGATGCGATTTCGGGCCTCCCCCGCCGGCTGCTGTGGATTTTCGGCTTCTGCCTGAAAAACGACGCCTTCGGCCTCACGCCGGAGGACTTTTCCAACGGGAATTGGAAAAACAAATTCGGCAGGTGATGGGTCCGGCCGGTTGCCGTTTCATCCCCCCAGCGCCGCCATCAGCGCCGCGGCCTTGTCCATGGTCTCCTGCCATTCCTCCGCCGGCACCGAGTCGGCCACGATGCCGCCGCCGACCGAGAAATCCACCCGGCCGTCCGGCGCATCGGCCGAGGCCTTTTCAAACAGCAGGGTGCGGATGGTCATGGCCAGGGTGCCCTGGATGTTGCCTTGCCGGTCGGCCTGCAACCAGCCGAAGGCGCCGCAGTAGGGGCCGCGGCGCACCGGCTCGAGCTCTTCGATGATTTCCATGGCCCGCACCTTGGGGGCGCCGGTCACCGAGCCGCCGGGCAGGGTGGCGCGCAAGAGGTCGGCCAGGCCGCATTCGGGGCGCAACCGGCCGCTGACGGTGGCCACCCCGTGGTGGACGGTCGGGTGGCTCTCGATGCTGCGGGATTCCTCGACTTTGACCGAGCCGTAGCTGCAAACCCGGCCCAGGTCATTTCGCATCAGGTCCACGATCATGTGCAGTTCGGCGGCATCCTTGGCGCTGTGGGCCAATTCATCGGCCCCCTTGTGGGCCGGGCGGGTGCCTTTGATCGGACGGGTCAAAACGCTGCCGCCGGGCCCCAGTTCCAGGAACAACTCCGGGCTGGTGGAGGCCAGCGCGCGCCACGGCTCGCCGGGGTTGGCGGGCGGGAATTCCATGTAGGCGCCGTACCATGCGGGCGAAACCTCCGCCAGACGGGCGAAGGCCGTGCGCGGATC
The DNA here is from genome assembly GCA_947471825.1 of Phycisphaeraceae bacterium. GTDB lineage: Bacteria > Planctomycetota > Phycisphaerae > Phycisphaerales > Phycisphaeraceae > CANIYR01. The sequence continues at coordinate 1,369 of CANIYR010000010.1, forward strand.
GCCGGTGAATGCCGCCGAAAACCGCTGAGCCAGGTTCACTTGGAAGATGTCGCCGGCGCCGATGTAATCCAAGGCCCGCCGCACGGCGGCTTCATGGGCGGCCCGCGGCCGCAGGGCGGCGGGCGCGCAAGCGGCGAAAGAGCCGCTTGGTGGCGTGGCAAACAAGGCTGCATCCGTTTGCCAAACCGCTTCCGGGCACCGGTGGAAGCACAGGAGCGGCCACCGGCGGTCATCCCCAGCCAAGGCCGGCAGGCGTTCGATGCCACGTGCCAAGTCATAAGAGAGATATCCCACCCAAGGCACGCCCGGATCGGCGCAAAGGATTCGCTCAAGGTCACCCAAGGGGTCGTCTAAAAAACTTTTTAATTGTTTATTTTCAGATGTTTGCATTCCGACAAGCCGGGTTTTGCCGGACTGAAACCGCAGTCCTCCCGCCATTGGGGCCATCAAGGAGCGTGCCGCCCAGCGCGGATGGCCGCGGCCGGAATGCAGCATGGCCAATGGACCGCAAACAGGGGTGGTGGAACTGGGTGACGCGGGCATGGGTGGATGGTACCGGCGGCAAAATAATTTTGATGACGGGCAAGTCATCGCCTAAAATATCTGCCGAAAAACCCTTGTATCATTGACTGTTCGAAACCCGATTCCTTCTTGCGAAAACGAAGGAGGTTGTTGGTTTGCGCACGGAAGCGCTTGTGACAAGGCCACAATCCAATCTTCTGCCTTCGGTTCAGCCCCACCAAAGCATATTATGAAAAACACATCTTCCAATCAGCAGTCTTCATCCGACGCCCCTGTCGGGCACGGCGGCGGCCAGTCCTTTCTCGCGCGCCTGAGGGACAAGATTTCCTATTTGACCCTGCCTTTGATTGTCGTGGCAACGATGACGGAGGTGGTGATTCTGGTGATTGGCTGGCGGTACGAGCAGATGGTCTGCGTGCCGCAGGGCATGGGTGTCCTTTTCATGGGCATAGGTCCGATCGGCGCCGTCATCCTGTCGGTGGAATTGCTCAAACTGCCCCTGGCCATGTGGACCGCTTCGCGTCGGGGCTGGCGCAAATGGGTGATGGTCGCCATGGGCCTGCCCCTGATTTGCGTGCTGACTTTCATCCTCGTCAGGGACATGGCCGTTTATGAAATGACCGTTGCCACCAGGCCTGCCGGCGAATTGCTTGAACAGGCGACGGCGGAAGAGACCCGGATCGTCCAGCTCAATGCCGAGTTGGGCAACCAAGGCGTGGACGAGGCCAAAGTCAAGGCCCTCATCGAGCTGCGCAAGGCCGACCGCGAACGCAAGCGCACCGAGCTGGCCGCCAAACAGGCAGCTTTCAAATCCGAGCACGAGGCTTCGCTTGCACTCGTTGACGCCGCCCGCAAGGAAGCCGTCACCCCGACCGACTACGAGAAGAAGGAATTCGCGGATTGCGAAGCCCGCCAGGCGGCCATCGCCGCGCAGTTTGCGTCCGATACCGAGCAGCTGACCAAGTCCATCACCGACCTGCGCACCCGCCGTGAAACGGAGCTGGCCCGCACGACCAAGGATTCGGTCGACTGGGAGGCGCGCCGCAAATCCTACGAGGCCGACCTGGCCAAGTGGAATGCGGAGGAGGCGCGCATCAGCAATGCCTACCAGCAGGCGATGCTGGTTTACACCAATGCCAAGAACGATTACGACAAGGCCAAGGCGGAATACGACTCCGCTTCCACCCTGAAGCGCCAGATCATGATCGAGCCTGTGTCGCCTGGCTTGCCGCCTGTGCGCGAGGTCAATGGGGTGGCCAAGCCGGCGCCCATCGATGCCCGTCCCTCCGCCTTGGTGGAGGAATTCGACCGCCAGATCAAGTCCAAGGAGGATGAGTTGGCCGCCGCCAACACCAAACGCCGTGAACGCATCGCCCAAGTCGAGGCCGATGTGCGCAACCTGCGCAAGGAATTGGAGCGCCGGGCCGGCACCAAGACCGAAACGATGGATCAGAAGCGCGATGCCCTGCTTGCCGCTTACGCCGCAAAGACCAGGGATTGGGATGCCGAAACGAAGCAAATCGACCAGGAATTCACTGCCGCGGTGCTGAAGGACCAGGGCATCCTCAAAAACAAACGGCCGTTGGATGCGGTTCGCGCGGAAATCGATGCCGCACGCAAGAAGGCGGACTCCCTTTATGAGGAACGCATGGTGTCCCTCAAGGGCACCCAGGTCTACCGCATTGCGACCGATGTGGAGATGGTGCGCGGGTTGATACTGGGGGAAAAGCCCGCTTCAATCACGCTTTCCGCCAAGGAGCGCGGCGACCTGATAACCGACCAGATCAGCATGGTGCGCATCTGGGTGTATCCCATATTCGCCTTCATCGTCGCCTACTTGCCGACCCTGATGGTCGAAGTCGGCTTTTCCACGATTTTCAAGACGGAAAAACTCCAGCCCAATTACCGTCTCGGCTGGTTCGGCCGCCGCTTGCATGCCCTTTACACCCGGGCCGGCAAGCACAAGATTCTGCGCGCCGAGCGCATGGCCGCCGAAGTGTCCACCCAGATGTCCGCCCGTGACGCGGCGCTGGCCGATGCACGACATGCGCATGAGCAATTGGCCGCCGCCCGCGAGGCCGAGGCGCTGGCAGCCAAGGCCGCCGCCGCCCTTTCCGCCCAGGAGCATGCAGCCGAACTGCAGCGCAAAGAAGACGCGTGGGTTGTCAAATTCGCCGGCCTGGCCGATTCGCTCAACCGCCTGACGGCCGAGAAGGATGCCTTGCGTGATCTCCAGAAATCCGAAATTGAGCGGCAGGTGCAACTGCGCCAGGATGCGTGGACCGACCGCCTGAGCCAGCTCCAGAAGGAATTGAACTCCCAGCGCACCGCCCGCGAAACCGAGCGCGCGGCGATGGTGCAGGAACACCACCGTCAGTTGATGGAAGCCACCGAGGAATCCAAGCTGCAGGTTATCGAAGTGCGCCGCCAGATGGCCGACGCCGAACTTGCCAGGGTGGAAGCGGGCGCCAAGATGGCGCACGATCTCAAGGTGGCGCTGGCCGCCCGCGACACTGCCGAATCCCAGGCGCGCCAGCAGGCCGAAGCCCTTGCGCAGAAGCTGTCGCAGTCCAAGGAAGAGGCCGCCCGTGATTTGGAAAAGGCCGTGCGCCAGGAGAAGTCCCGCGCCGATCGCCAGCAATTCGAGCATGAAAAGGCCCTGCGCCAGCAGTCGGAGGATTTGGCCCGCCAGCTCAAGCAGCGCGAGCAGGAATTGTCACTCCAGTTCGACGCCCGCCTGGCCGAAGCCCAAGCCAAGACCGATCAGGATGCCCGCCGCCGCGAGGCCGATGCGGGCCGCGAATTCGAGGCCCGCATCCATGAGGTGGAAACCCGCTGGGCCAGGGAAGCCCAGCAGCGCGATGAGGTCGCCCAGATCAAACTCAAGCAGCGCGAGCAGCAGCTGCAATCCCAGCTCGAGGCCGCCCGCCACGAATGCCGCCAGCAGGCGGGCAAGGAATTGCAGGCCCGCGAAGCGGAACTCGCCCGCCTGGCGGATGCCCGCCTGCGCGATGCCGAGGCCCGCTTCGTCCAGGAACTGGCCCGCAAGGACGACGTGGCGCAACTCAAACTTCAGCAGCAGGAGCAGGAACTTTCGGCGTTCGCCGAGGCCCGCCAAAAGCAGGAGTTGTTGCTGGCCGAGGAGGCCGCCCTGGTCCGGACCAAGCAGCGCGAGCAGGAATTCGCCGCCAAAATCGCCGCCCGCGAGGCCGAGTTGCGGGCCCAGTCGGAGCAGGAACTGCGCAACCGCGAAATGGAATGGGAGCGGTCGTCCGAGGTCCGCACGCGCGCGGCCGAGGCCCGGCTGGCCCAAGAGGCGCAGCAGAAGGAGGAGCTTGTGCAGATGAAGTTCAGGCAGCGCGAACAGCAGTTGCTCGCGCAGCTCGAAGCCCGGCTTGCCGATGGCCAAGTGCAGTCCGAGCAGGAGTTGCGCCGCCGCGAGATGGAACTCGAGCGCCAGCTCGATGCCAAGACCCGCGAGGCCGATGCCCGGCTCAAGCAGGAATTGCAGCAAAAGGAGCTTGCCGCCCAAGCCAAGCTCAAGCAGCGCGAGCAGGAGCTTTCGGCCAAGGCCGATGCCCGTCACGCCGAATTGCAGGCCCAATGGGAGCAGGACCTGCGCGGCCACGAACAGGAGTGGGAGCGCAATGCGGAAGCCCGTTCCCGCGCCATCGAGTCGCGTTGGGCGGCGGAAACGCAGCAGAAGGAGGAACTCTTCCAGTCCAAGTCGCGCCAGCAGGCCCAGCAATGGCAGGCCCAGTTGGATGCCGCCCAGGCCGCCGCCAAGCAGCGCGAGCAGCAGTTGCTGGGGCAGGCCGAGACCCGCCTGTCTGATGCGGTCGCCCAGTCCGAGCAGGAATTGCGCCGCCGCGAGATGGAGCTCGAGCGCCAACTCGACACCCAAGCCCGCGAGGCCGATATCCGCCTCAAGCAGGAGCTTGGCCAGAAGGAAGAGCTCTTCCAAGCCAAGTTGCGCCAGCAGGCGCAGCAGTCCCAGGCGCAATTGGATTCGGTCCAGGCCGCGGCCAGGCAGCGCGAGCAGGAATCGGCGGCACAGTCGGCCGCACAGGTCGAGGCCCGCCTGATCGCCGCCCAGGCCGCGTGGGATGCCGAGTCCGAGAAGAAATTGCGCGCCGCCGTCGAGCCGGTCAAGGCGCTTCTGGCCCGCGCCGAGAAGGAGCGCGACGAGGCCCGCCAAGCGGCCGCAGGCGCCGCCCGCCAGGCGCAGGATCTTGAGAAGAAACTGACGGAAGTGTCGTCCTTCCTCAACGGGTGGAAAAAATAAGCCGTTGCCAAGCCATGAAAAACCGCCGCGATTCGCGGCGGTTTTTCATTCCGGATCGCCCCGGGGACGCTTCCGCGCCCCGGCGGCGGCCGGGGGCTACAATTTACCCATGCGTCCTTTTCCCATTGCCGCGGCGTTGCTTGCCTCTGCCGCCTTGTCGGCCGGCTGCGTGGACCGCACGATCAGCATTTCATCCGAGCCTTCGGGTGCGCTGGTCTACCTCAACGACCGCGAGGTCGGGCGCACGCCGCTCACCACCGGCTTCACTTTTTACGGCACCTACGATGTGCGTCTGGAGCGCGAGGGGTGCCGGCCGCTGTGGACCAAATCCAAGGCCGAGCAACCTTGGTGGGAATATCCGGGCATTGATCTCCTGGCCGAATTGACCGGGCCCAAGGAAGTGCGGGTGGATTGGCATTTCAAGCTGGAGCCGTCGCCAACCCCGGGGGCGCATTCTTCCGACGCCCTTCTGGAGCGCGCCGGCCGCATGCGGGAATTGAACCGCATGCCGACCGACGCCATTGATGCCGCGCAAGCCGCGGGCAAACTTCCCGCGCACCCACCGGCGGATTCATCCCCGAAAAAACCATGAGCCCACTTCGCGGCCGATTCATGCTGTGGCTGGCGCCCCGGTTCTTCGAAGCCTTCATCTGCGCGTTGGGGGCCACCTTGCGCGTGCGCGTGCGCGATGAAGCCGGCTTTCTGGATGCGCCATCACCCTGCGTGGTGGTTTTTTGGCACAACCGGCTGATGATGATGCCTTGGATGTATCGCCGGCTGGGTGTCACGCTGCCGCTCACCGTGCTCATGAGCCGCAGTAAGGACGGTCAGATCGTCACCGGCATCGCCGCGCGTTTTGGCGTCGGCGCGGTGCGGGGTTCTTCCTCGCGCGGGGCCGCCGTGGCGGTACGCGGCTTGGTCGCCTTTTTGCGCGGAGGCGGGGCGGTTGGCATCACGCCAGACGGTCCCCGCGGTCCCCGCTATGAAATCAAGCCGGGCATGGCCCACTTGGCCCGCGCCGCCGGTGTGCCCGTGTTGCCGGTCACGCTGCATTACGCATGGAAGTGGCAGGCCAAGAGTTGGGACAGGCTGCAGATCCCCATGCCCTTTTCCCGCGTTGAATTCGTTGTTTTCAAACCGGTTGCGTTTGATTTGCCGGATTTGGAAGAGCAAGTGAAGCGGGCATTGGGGGTGTGAAAGGCCTTTGTGATGATAAGTTCGTATTATTTTAGTGCCATGGGTAGTCGGTATAAAATTATGTAACTTACTAATTATTAATTTTAACTATCATTTAGAAAACATTTTAAATTGAACATTCAAAACCATTCCCTCGTTTTTTAGTTGAAAAATGTGATGCATTGGTTTGCCAATAGCCGAAATCAACAAAACAATGCCCAGCATACTCACCTTGTGTGGGCAAGGACAAGGTGTCGGTGAGTTTTGTGTGGCGCGCGCCATCCACCACCAACCCTTGGGCCGGCCAGTCCGGCCAGGATTCAACCTCTTCTGCAAGGAGCAGATCGCATGCAAGTCATCAAAACCGTTCTCGTGGGTTCTTTTGTCGCCGCCGCCTCCCCGTTGTTCGCCGCGGATGCCACCCCTTCCGCGCTGACTGCGGAACAGCAGGCCGAAGTCCGCGCCCTGGTCAAGGAAGTGTTGGCCGATGCCGACAGCCGCTCCAGCCTGGCCAATGGCGCGACAGCCGGCATTGACAATGACGGCAAGGTGTTCCTGCGCTCCGAAGATGACAAATTCGGCATGAACATCGGCGGCTTGGTGCAACTCCGTTACGACTATCACAATGAGAGCGGCGCCGGCGCCGGCAACCGCGAAGGGTTCGACCTGCGCCGTGTCAACCTTGACATCAAGGGCCACTTGGGCGGCGACCAGCGCGTGGACTACCGGTTGCTTTTGGGCACCCAGTTGCCCGGTGCCGGCTCTTCGCAGGAAGTCGGCGTTGAAGAAGCCTACCTTCAGCATGAGGTGGTTGACGGGCTGACCGTTCGCGCCGGCAAGTTCGTCCTGCCCTACAGCCGTGAGCAACTGATCGGCCACGGTTCCCAGGTGGCGGTGGATCGCAGTGCCGTCAACAGTTACTTTGGACTGGCCCGTGCCGAAGGCGTCCAGGTGCAGTGGACCGACGGGCAAAATGTGGTCCTGCGCGGGGCCGTTTCCGATGGCGGCAACAGCGAAAGCACCTCCGGCCTGACCGATGCGGTCAATTTTGCGGCATCCGGCCGCGCCGACTTCCTTCTGGCCGGCGGCGACCAGGTGAGCATGAGCGATTTCAATGACAGCTTCGCCTTGCGCGATGGCAGCGGCAAGCAGGGCGTCCTGCTCGGTTTCGCCGGCTACTACGAAGACGCCAAGGCCGTGCTGGTGGGGCCCAACGCCCTGGAGTCATCCTATGGCGCCACCGTGGATGCCACCGTCAAGATCGGCAATCTGGCGTTCTACGGCGCGGGCTTCATCACCCGCCGCAATGTTGACAATGTGCAGGATGTCGTGACCCCTTGGGGCGCCTTGGGCCAGGTGGACGTGGCCGTCGCCAACAATTTGGATGTGTTCGGCCAGTATCAGTTGATCACCGATGATTCCACCACCGGCAGCGGCGCCGAAGTCTTCCAGGCGTTCACCGTGGGTGCCAACTACCACCTCAACAGCCATGTGCGCCTGACCGGCGACGTCACTTATGTGTACCAAGGCCAGCCGCTGGCCGGCACCTCGGTCACCCCGGGCAATCCGGGCATCAACACCACCTCCAACACCGGTTTGATCGGCGGCACCGAAGGCGAGACTTTGGTGCGGTTGCAGGTGCAGGTCAAGTTCTAAGCAAAAAAACGGCATTTTGCCGTGTTGGGATGATTTGAAAAGAACAACGCGCGCACCGCTGGTGTGCGCGTTGTTCTTTTCGCGGCGGATGGCGGCCTGAAGGCGGGGGAGTTGGTTTTTTAGGATTCCAGACCGCATTCTCGTCAAATTCTCATGAAATAAGATTCATGTGAATTATTTATGCAATACAGTATGTGCTTATGGCGTCCATGGCGCGCATGGGCAGCCTTCAACCCGGTTTCAACCTCATTTTTTGGAGATCCAACAATGTCGCGCCCCACCCCCACCATTGACCAAGTTTTGATCCATAACCAAAAATATGGCGAGGGCTTCACCATGGCCAACATGCCGGCCCCGCCATCGCGCAAATTGGCGATGGTTGGCTGCATGGACGCCCGCATCAACCCCGTCACCTCGCTGGGCCTGGCTTATGGCGAAGCGCATATTTTGCGCAATGCCGGCGGCGTTGTCACCCCGGATGTTCACCGATCGCTGATTGTCTCGACCCAGAAATTGGGCACGCGCGAAATCATGATCGTCAACCACACCAAGTGCGGCATGATTAATTTGGATGGTGATGTCTTTCGCGCGGAGTTGAGGAAAAAATACGGACCCCATCCCTATGGGCCCACCGAGTTCTATGGTTTTGATGACTTGGCCCAAAATATACAGTACCAACTCAAAATCGTGCGCAATTGTCCGTGGATTCATCCCGATGCCATCGCCAGGGGTTTTGTTTACGATGTGGACACCGGTTTGCTCACCGAGGTCCACTAACGCTTTTCCGTGTTTGGCATGGGCCAACATCGCTCCAGAATCCTTTATCCGCTTGTTTCCGCATCTGCTTTTCACCAATCCCCATGATCCCATTCTTCAAAGACATTAAAAGCGACCTGCCTGCCAGCATTGTCGTCACCTTCGTGGCCATTCCCTTGTGCTTGGGGATTGCGCTGGCCTCGGGCGCGCCCCTGTTTGCCGGCATCATTGCCGGGGTGGTGGGCGGCATCGTGGTGGGGGCGGCCAGCGGATCGGCCCTTGGGGTCAGCGGCCCGGCGGCGGGCTTGGCCACCATCGTGGTGGGTGCATTGGCCACCCTGGGCGGCTCATGGCAGACCTTTTTGCTGGCGGTCATGCTGGCTGGGGTGTTGCAACTGGCCGCCGGCTTCTTGCGCCTGGGGATCATTGCCTATTACTTCCCATCCTCGGTTATCAAGGGCATGCTGGTTGGCATTGGCTTGATCATCATTCTTAAACAAATTCCGCATGCCATTGGTTACGACACCAGTGCCAGCGCAGGTGATTTTTTCAGCCAGCCGGAAGGTGAACATCTGTTTGACAGCCTGCGCAATTCAGCCAACCACCTCACCGCCGGCGCCATTTTGGCTGCGGGTCTGGCCTTGTTCATTTTGATTTTGTGGGAGCAAGTCTTGGCTAAAAAGCACAAACTATTCGGCATGCTCAACGGCCCTTTGGTGGCGGTGCTGTCGGGCATTGCGCTGAATTATGGCTACCAGCACCAGTTCTTGCCCTTCGACTTGGGTGAAAAACAAGTCGTGCAATTGCCCGTCGCGGTCAGCGTGGGGGATTTCTTCAAACAATTCACCTTTCCTGATTTTTCACAAATCATGAATCCCGATGTGTATGTGATTGCCTTTGTGATCGCCATTGTCGCCAGCATTGAGAGCCTGCTCTCGGTCGAAGCGACAGACAAAATGGATCCGCGCAAACGCATCACCCCCACCAGCCGCGAACTCAAGGCGCAAGGGCTTGGCAACCTTGTTTCCGGCTTGATTGGCGGGCTGCCGGTTACCCAAGTCATCGTGCGCAGCAGCGCCAATGTGTCTTTTGGCGGCAAAACCAAATTGTCCACCATTTTGCATGGCTGTTTCATTCTGATCAGTGTGATTGCCCTGCCTAGCTTGCTCAACATGATCCCCTTGGCCACCTTGGCGGCCATCTTGCTGATGGTGGGCTACAAGTTGGCCAAGCCCGTCGTGTTCAAGCACATGTACAAACAAAACTGGGAGCAATTTGTGCCCTTTGTGGCCACCATTGCGGGCATGCTGGCCACCGACCTGCTCAAGGGCGTGGGCATCGGCCTGGGTTGCGCGGTCTTTTTCATCTTGAAAAACAATTACCAAAACCCCTTCAGCCACATCAAGGATGAAGAAGGCGCCCAGCATGAGCACCGGGTGGTGCTGGCTCAAGAGGTGACCTTTCTCAACAAGGCGCAATTGCAAACCCTGCTCAATGACATCCCCGCCAACTCCAAGGTGGTGATTGATGCGTCCAACACCAAATCCATTCACTATGATGTGCAGGAGATAATCCAAAATTTTCAAACCCATGCCAAGACCATTGGGATTGATTTGAAGATCCAAGGCATTGAATTGGCCTTGCAGCCGACCATGGGGCATTGACCCTGTCCACTTTTCACAAGCACAGCCATGCCCAAAAGGTTGCTTCCTGCGCGCCCTGACATTCCGGATTGGACTTTTTTGTCCAACCACACCCATGTGCTGGTGTGCCTTTACCTTGAACCTGATTTGCTTCTGCGCGAGGTGGCTCAAGTGGTGCAATTGACCGAACGCAGCGTGCAGAAAATCCTGGCGGACCTGGCGGATGCCGGCGTGGTGAGCCATGAAAAAGAAGGCCGGCGCAACCGTTACACCTTGCATCTGGACAAGCCCTTGCGTCATCCGCTGGAGTCCCAGCACACGGTGGGCGAATTGCTGATCTCGGTGGCCGGGCGTCGGCCGTCGGCGTAGTTGGCGTTGCTTGGCCTCCAAAAACACACCGCGCGCCCGAAGTGGGCGCGCGGTATGTTTTTGGGTGGCGTGTTTGGCACATGCTTGCCCAAGGTTGATGGGCGGATCATCGGGGTGCGGGCCCTTGGTAGCACGCAATGGCTTCCGCCTCGCCGGCCAGCGCTTTGCGCGATTGCCCGGCGCGGAACTCCCTGAGTTTGGCCCGCAGTTGGGGGCGGTCACGGTTGGCCAGGATCGAGGCGGCCAAGTGGCCGGCGTTTTTGGCGCCGGCTTCGCCGATGGCCAGGGTGCCCACCGGGATGCCGCCGGGCATTTGCACGATGGAAAGCAGCGAGTCCAGGCCGTTGAGGGTTTTGCTTTGGATCGGCACGCCCAAGACCGGCAGCACGGTTTGCGAGGCCACCATGCCCGGCAGGTGGGCGGCACCGCCGGCGCCGGCAATGATCACTTCCAATCCGCGGTTCTCCGCCTCTTTGGCGTAGGCGAACATCAGGTCCGGGGTGCGATGGGCGCTGACCACCCTGGCTTCAAAGGGAATGCCGTATTCGGCCAGGACATCGGCGGCGCAGCGCATGGTGGGCCAGTCGCTGGCGCTGCCCATGATGATGCCGACCAAGGGGGGGGTGTTCATAAAAAGCCTTTTGAGGGGAAAGAGGGTCAGGTCAGCAGAGCGCGGTAGGCATGGCCGGCCAGCTCGGCGGCCTGCTTGGCGGTTTCGGCCACGGCGTTGAGGTGGCCCATTTTGCGCCCGTGCCGGGCCTGGGTTTTGCCGTATAGGTGGACGGTGACGCCCGGCATGGCACGGGCGGCCTGCCAGTTGGGTTCGCGCAGGGAGCCGCCGGCAAACCACAGGTCGCCCAGCAGGTTGCGCATGGCCACCGGGGAGCGGAAGTCGGGGTCCTGCGGGTCGCGGCCGCACAAGGTCAGCACCTGCTGGCGGAATTGGCTGACGCCAAATCCATCCATCGTCAGGTGCCCCGAGTTGTGGGGGCGCGGCGCCATTTCGTTGCACAAAAAGCCGCCGCCGCGGGTCTGGAACAGTTCAAGGCACAGGACGCCTTCGGCCTGCAGGGCGGCCATGACGCGGGAGGCCATTGCCAGCGCCTCCTCCTGCATCGCAGGGGTCACCGAGGGTGCCGGATACACCGATTCGTCCAGGATGTGGTGGCGGTGGTGGTTGAGGATCGGCCCATAGCAAACGGTCTTGCCGGAAACGCCGCGCGCCGCCACCACCGAGACTTCCTGGGTGAAATCAACGAACGCCTCCAGCACGCATTCGACGCCGCCGAGCCGGAGCCAGGCCGCTTCGATGGCGGCGGCTCCGCCATCCTTGATCACAATTTGGCCCTTCCCGTCATAGCCGCCATGGGCGGTCTTCAGCACGGCCGGCAGGCCGCAGGCAGCCAGCGCCTTGCCGGCATCGGCGGCGGCGGCGATCCTGGCCCATGGGGCGCAGGCCAGGCCGTTTTCGCTGAAGAAGGTTTTTTCCAGCACGCGGTGCTGCGCCACTTGGAGCACGCGGCGGCCCGGGCGCACGGGGGCGTGGGCGGCGCAGGCTGCGGCCGCGGCTTCCGGCACATTCTCAAATTCGTAGGAGACAGCCGCGACACTTTGGGCGAATTGCCCGACGGCAGCCAGGTCAGTGTAGGGCGCGATCGTTTTGAAGTCGGCGTTGAGGCAGGCCGGCTCCCCGTCCATGGGGCTGAACACATGGACGCGGTAGCCCAAGGCATGCGCGGCATCCACAAACATGGCACCCAACTGCCCGCCGCCAAGCATGCCCAAAATGGCGGGCGGCAGGATGGCAGATGGCGCAGAGGTGGGGTTCATGGGCGGGGTGGCGGAGGGGCTGGCAATGGGCGACCACGGGGCGCAACCCCTTTATTTTACTTCAGTCACCATCCCGGTGTCGACATCGTGGAGAAAGCCGCGCGCCACGGCATCGGGGTTGATTCAGGATCAGTGCCATGCAGTTGGTTTTTCTCATGTGAAGCAAGTCGTGTGAACCTGCATCCAGGATTCCCTCCTCTTTATTTGACAATGAGAGTGATTCTCAATAGTATTCTATACTCTTAATAGAGATTGATTCTCAACTACATCATATCGCTTGCTTCTTTTTAGGATCTGCCATGACCCGCCACCTGCTTGCCGCCTTGCCCGTGTTCTCCGTGCTGCCTGTGTGGGCCGCCGAATCTGTGCCGGTTGCGCCCGTCGCCCCGGTCGTTGCCGCGCCGACGGAATTGCCGGAGGTGGTGGTGGATGCCCAGAGTTCGCCCTCCGTGCAAGATCCGTTTTGGCCCCGGTGGAGGGCACCAAGATCAACTCCGGCAAGAAGGCTTCGGCGATCGATCTGGATGCCATGCCTGAAATCGCCAACAACAACTACCGCCAGGCCCTGGCCAAGACTCCGGGTTTGTATCTGGAGGAAGAGGTGTCATCTTCGCGCATGAGCCTGGGCTACCGGGGCCTGGCTCCGCACCGCTCGCAGTTCATGCAGATTTTGAAGGACGGCATCCCCATCCACGCCGATCCGTTCGGCTATCCCGAGGCGTACTACACCCCGCCCCTGGACACGGTGGACCGCCTGGATTTTGTGCGCGGCGGCGCCGCGTTGCAGTACGGTCCGCAGCCCGGCGGGGCGGTGAACTTCGTCACCCATCTGCCGCGCATGGACACGGCCCTGGCTGCGGGCACCAGCCACACGGCGGGCAGCAACAACCTGTATTCCACCTTCAATTATCTGGAAGGCACCCAGGGCCGCATCGGCTATTACGGCTACTTCAATCACCGCCAGGGCGACGGTCCGCGCGATGCCAATAGCGATTTCACATTGAATGACACCCACCTCAAACTGGTGTGGGATGGGGTCGCCGGCAGCCGCTGGATTTTCATGGTCGAGGATTACACCGAAAGGCAGGGCGAGCCGGGCGGTTTGACTTTTGCATCGGGCCCTGCGGATGTCCATTACGCGGCGAATCGCAACGGCGTGTCACGCCCGTTTGACCGCTTCAACCTCGACCGCACCGCGGTCTCGTTGCGCTTTGAGCATGACATGGATGAGCACACCAGGCTGGAAACCGCAGCATGGGCCGGCGATTATCAGCGCAACTCCTGGCGCCAGCGCGGCGGCGGCTTTGGCGCGCTGCCCACCGGCGCCGCCGCCGGCACCAACACCATTGAAAAGCAACGGTTTTACAACTTGGGGTTGGAGTCGCGTCTGCTGCGCACCTATGGTGACCATGCCTTTGCCGGCGGCGCCCAGGTGTCGCACACCCGCTCGCCGCGCAAGGATTACCGGGGTGCCAGTGCCAACGCATCCCAGGGCGCACTGCGCAACGATTCGCTGCGCGAGGTCTCCTATCTGGGTTTGTTCGCTGAAAACAAGTTCACGTTTGGCAAATTCTCCATCACCCCCGGCGTCCGCCTTGAAAACATCTGGCAAAGCGTGAAAGAAGACGCCAACGCCGACAAGACCGGCGCCGGCACGGCACTGGCCCATGACAGCACCCGGGCCACCGTGCCCTTGTTTGGCCTGGGTCTGGCCTATGAAGTGGCCAAACAGACCGAGTTTTATGGCAATGTGTCGCAGTCGTACCGCCCCAAAACATACACCCAGGCGGTGCCCACGGGTGCCACCGCGCAGGTGCCCGATGATTTGAATGAAAGCCGGGCCATGCAGTACGAGGCGGGTTTCCGCGGCCATCCCACCCCGTGGGTCTCCTGGGATGCCAGTGCCTTCTTCATGGATTTTGACGACCAGGTCGGCACCATCGCCGTGCCCGGCGGCACATCGATCGGCAATGTGGGCCGGGCCCGGTATGCCGGCCTTGAATTGGCGACCGAGGTGGACTTCATCGGCTTGGCCGACAGCATCCATGGCACCAACAGCGGCCAGACTTACGGCTCGCTCAGCTGGCACACCGCCACCACCCATTTGGATGCCAAGTATGTCTCGGGCCCCTTGGGTGGCCAGACTCCTGCCTATGCCGCCGACCTTGCGGTCAAAACCGGCGTCACCTGGACCGGACCCAAGGATGTGTTCCGCTTCGCCTTTCTGGGCACCTTGGTGGACGAATCGCATGCCATTGATGCGGCCACCGCCGCCTACAAGGTGCCGGCCCACATGGTGTGGGACCTGACCGGCCAGGTGCGGGTGTACAAAGACATCGTCTCGGTCAGGGCCGGCCTCAACAATGTGTTCAATGAAGATTACTACGCCCGCATCCGATCTGACGGCATCGATCCCGGCCTTGCGCGCAATGCCTATGTGGGGGTGGATGTGACCCTGAAATTTTGAGGCGGGTGGATTTGCACCGGAATGCCCCAAGCGCCGCGGATGAAAGTTCGCGGTGTTTTTTGTCCGGCATTGGCTATACCATTTGCCCCCATGTCCAAACTTCCCCCGCCCAAGGCCAATCCCAACATCTCCGTCCGCGGCGCCCGCGAGCACAATTTGAAGGGCGTGGACCTGGACATTCCGCGCGACCGCCTGGTGGTGATCACCGGCTTGTCCGGCTCGGGCAAGTCCTCGCTGGCGTTCGACACGATTTTTGCCGAGGGTCAGCGCAAGTACATGGAGTCGCTGTCGGCCTACGCCCGCCAGTTCCTGGACCAGTTGAAGAAACCCGACATCGAGAGCATCGAGGGCCTGCCGCCGACCATCGCCATCGAGCAGCGAACCAGCGGCCACACGCCGCGCTCGACGGTGGCCACCTCCACCGAGATCTTCGATTACCTGCGCCTCTTGTTCGCCCGCTGCGGCACGCCCACCTGCTGGCACCCGGTCAAGACACGCAAGGACGGCACGGTGACGCATTGCTGCGGCGATGAAATCAAGGCCAGCAGTCCCAGCCAGATCGCCGAGGCCGTGGCCCGCCTGCCGGAAGGCACCCGCCTCTTGGTGCTGGCCCCGGTGATGCGCGAGAAGAAAGGCCACCATGCCGAGGTGTTCGAGGAGCTGGTCAAAAAGGGTTTCGTGCGCGCCCGCGTCAACGGCAAGGTGGTGGACCTGACCGAGGCGCTCGGGGCCGCCGGCAAGGACAACCCGCTCAAGCTCGGCCGCTACGAGAAGCACAGCATCGAGGCGGTGGTGGACCGCATCGTGGTGCGCCCCGACGCCCGCCAGCGCCTGGCCGAAAGCGTGGAAACCGCGCTGAAACTGGCCGAAGGCTCGGTTGTCATCGCCATCGAGGGCAAGGCCGACCAGTGGACCGACACGCTGTACTCCGAGAAATTCTCCTGCGCCAAGCACCCCGAATGCGCGCTGCCGGAATTGGAGCCGCGCGCTTTCTCGTTCAACTCGCCATTCGGCGCCTGCCCCCAGTGCGACGGCCTGGGCACCTTGCTCGAATTCGACCCGGCGCTGGTGATCCCGGACGAAAGCAAGAGCATGGACGGGGGCGCGGTGGCGGTGTGGAGCAAAAACGGACCGTGGAGCGGCTGGTTCAAGAGCCAGTACCTGCGCAAATTCGCCAAGAAATTCGGCGTGTCGATGGCGGCGCCGGTCTCGACCTTCAGCGCCGAGCACAAGCGCATCCTCTTGCGCGGCACGACCGCGGCCGAGGCCGAGAAATACGGTGTCGAGTTTGAGGGCGTGATCCCGCAGGTGACCCAGTGGTGGACCTCCACCGAGACCGAGGGCGTCAAGGAATTCCTGACCGGCTTCATGAGCTCGACGCCCTGCCCGGCTTGCCATGGCGACCGCCTGAAGCCGTCCACCCTGGCGGTGTTCGTGGGCTGCGATTGGGCCATGCCGGCCAAAGTGATGGAAAACCGCGAGAAGCACGGCCTGACGCGTGACCCGCACCAGCTCAACATCGCCGACTTCTGCCGCTTGTCCATCACCGAGGCCCTGGAAGCGGTGGCGCGCCTGCGGCTGTCGAAGGAAGGCTCGGCCATCGCCAAGCCCATCCTGCGCGAAGTGACGGCGCGGCTTGGCTTCCTCGCCAGCGTCGGCTTGGAATACCTGTCGCTGGACCGGCGCACCGGCACCTTGTCGGGCGGCGAGGCCCAGCGCATCCGCCTGGCCACCCAGGTTGGCAGCGGCCTTGTGGGCGCTTGCTATGTGCTGGATGAGCCGACCATCGGCCTGCACCAGCGCGACAACACGCGGCTGATCAAAACCCTGCGCCACCTGTGCGACATCGGCAACACGGTGATCGTGGTCGAACACGACCGTGAGATGATCGAGGCCAGCGACTTTTTGGTGGACATGGGCCCGGGTGCCGGCGTGCACGGCGGCGCCGTGGTGGCGCAGGGCACGGTGAAGGAGGTGATGAAGAATCCCGCTTCGCTCACCGGCCAATACCTGTCGGGCAAACGGACGATTGATCCGCCGGCCATCCGCCGGCCGCTCACGGAGAAAAAAGCCATCACGGTCAAGGGCGCGCGCGAGAACAACCTGAAAAATGTGGATGTGGCCTTCCCGGTCGGCGGCTTTTTGTGTGTGACCGGCGTGTCGGGCTCGGGCAAATCCACCTTGGTGAACGATATTTTGCTCGCCGCCGCCCACAAGGAAGTGGGGGAGAAACGTACCAAGCCCGGCGCGCACGACAAGGTGACCGGCTTGGGCCAGGTGCAGCGCGTGGTGGAGGTGGACCAAGCCCCGATCGGCCGCACGCCCCGAAGCAACCCGGCCACCTATGTGGGCTTCTTCGACGAAATCCGCAAATTGTTTGCCGCGAGCAAAGAAGCCAAGGCGCGCGGCTACGAGCCGGGCCGCTTCTCCTTCAATGTCAAGGGTGGCCGCTGCGAGGCCTGCCAGGGCCAGGGCACCAAGAAGATCGAGATGCACTTTTTGCCCGACGTGTTCGTCGCCTGCGAAACCTGCAACGGCACCCGCTACAGCCGCGAGACCCTGGAAATCCAGTGGAAGGGCAAGAACATCGCGCAGGTGCTGGACATGACCATCGAGGAGGCCTGCGCCTTTTTTGAAAACAACAGCAAGATCCACCGCTGCGTCCAATGCCTGCACGATGTGGGCCTCGACTACGTGAAACTGGGCCAGCCCTCAAGCGAACTCTCCGGCGGCGAAGCGCAAAGAATCAAACTGTCGGCCGAGTTGTCGCAGGTGTCGTCAACGCCCACCCTGTATGTGCTGGACGAGCCGACCACCGGCCTGCATTTCGAGGACGTGCGCAAGTTGGTGGCGGTGTTGCAACGCTTGGCCGATGCCGGCCACACGCTGGTCGTCATCGAGCACAACCTGGATGTGATCCAGTGCGCCGACTGGCTGATCGACATGGGTCCGGAAGGCGGGGCGGGGGGCGGGGAGGTGGTGGCGAAGGGGACGCCGGAGCAGGTGGCGTTGGTGAAGGGGAGTCACACGGGGAGGTATTTGAAGGGGATGTTGGGGGGGAAATTATGACCCATGCCGCCGAAATCCATTTCACCCTTTGCGGCGAGGACTTCGACCCTGCGGAACTCACGCGCTTGGCCGGCCTCCGGCCGACTTCAATTTTTCGCACGCCCCCACCCATGGCCAAGCGTATGAAGTGGAAAGTTTCATTGGATAAGGTTGACGCGGACTGCATCAACATCTACGAGATGGCATCCACGTTGGTGGCGCAATTGCAGCCGCATGTTGCCGGCATTGCGCACGCCAAGCAGGAGTTGGAATTGCAAGCGGTTTTGGAAGTGGTTCTGTGGGTTGCGGCAGACGATTCCGCCTGCATGCCGCCGATTGGCTTCGAGCCCGAGGTTATCGCGTTTTTGAATGAGGTGGGGGCGAGCATTGATGTGGACATGCATCGCCAGGTGTAGGAGGGCGCAATGGCACAGCCCCAAACTCAATCCCAGTCCCAATCCTAATCTTCTTCAACCGCCCCTCCCGGAGCGGTTTTTTCTTCCCTCCGCCTCCTCCCATAAGGTCTGTCCCTATTCTCAAAA
>CANIYR010000011.1 GCA_947471825.1 Phycisphaeraceae bacterium
CCGCTTCCCCAAGTGGGTCTGGTACACCCGGAAGGACGGCCACCGCGAAACCGACCAATTGACGGCCGCGCAGAAAAAGCGGCTGATGGCCGCCGGTGACGACCTGCCGGGGTGAAGCGGCGCCGGCCGGAATGCGGCGAACACCGCCGGTCCCGAAAATTCAAAGCAGCCGGCGCCATCGCAATCGCAATCAGGGTTTTGCGGGCGGGTGGATTTCCCCCCAAAAACCCGCCCGCTTCACCCCATTTCCCGGCGGGGCAACCTCCGTACAATTGTCGGCATGCATGCATCCCAGCAGCTTCTTGAACTTTACGACACCACCTTGCGCGACGGCACACAGGGCCTTGGCATCAGTCTGACTCTGCCTGATAAAATCGCCATCGCGCAGAGGCTGGATGAAATGGGCTTTGACTATGTTGAAGGCGGCTTCCCGCTTTCCAACCCCAAGGATGCGGCGTTCTTTGAAGAAGCCAAAACGATCCATTGGAAACATGCCAAGATCTGCGCCTTTGGCATGACCAGGCGGCGCGGCGTGTCGGCGGCTGAGGATGCCGGCCTCAGGGCTTTGGTGGATTCCGGGGCGCCGGTGATCACCATCGTCGGCAAGACCCATCCGGCCCAGGTCGAGCAGGTGATGAACGTGTCGCTGGAGGAGAACCTGGCGATGATCGCCGATTCGGTGGCGCATTGCCGCCAAGCCCCCCATGTGACGGCCGTTTTTTACGATGCCGAGCATTTTTTCGACGGTTACAAAGCGGATGCGTCCTACGCCATGGCCACCCTCAAGGCGGCCATGGCCGGCGGCGCCACGCGGCTGGTGTTGTGCGACACCAACGGCGGCTCGCTGCCGGCCGAAGTGGGGGCGGCCACCCGCGCCGCCTTCGAATTCCTGGGGCTGGCATCCGGCGGCCCGGTGCAATTGGGCATCCACACCCACAACGATTCCGGCCTGGCCATCGCCAACGCCATGGCGGCGGTTTCCGGCGGCGCCGTCCAGGTGCAAGGCACCATCAACGGCATCGGTGAGCGCTGCGGCAACGCCGACCTGGTCACCATGGCCGGCAACGCGTCCTTCAAGATGGGCCGGCGCGTGCTGGCCGCGGGCGCTTTGGAGCGCTTGACCGAACTCTCGCGGTTTGTCCATGCGCGTTGCAGCACGGTGCAGCCCACCGGGCAGCCTTACACCGGGCCGGGCGCTTTTGCCCACAAGGGCGGCATGCACGCCCACGCCGTGGGCAAGGGCGGATGGACTTACGAACACATCGCCCCCGAATCCGTCGGCAACGCCCGCCGCGTGGTGGTGAGCGAACTCTCCGGCGTGTCCAACATCGCGGCGACCATGCTGGCCGCGCAGCCGGAATTGGCCCAAAACAAGGCCTTGCAGCGGCAGGTGCTGGAACGCGTGCAGGATCTGGAGCACGCCGGATGGGTGTTCGAGGACGCCCCGGCCAGCCTGGAACTTCTGGTCAAGGACGCCCTGGGCGCGCGCCCCCATTTTTTCAAGCCGCTGCGTTACCGCTGCGAAGTGGCCGGCAGCGCCTACGGCGCGAGCACGGAGGCCACGGTGAAGGTGAACGTGGGCGGCCAGGAAGGCCTGCATGTGGCCGAGGGCGACGGCCCGGTCAACGCGCTGGACTCAGCCCTGCGCGCGGCTTTGGCTCATGCTTACGGGAGCCAACTGTGCAAACTCCACCTGCGCGACTATGTGGTGCGGGTGGTCAATCCCACCGCCGAATCCGCCGCCCAGGTGCGGGTGCGGGTCGATTTCGCATCCGGCGGCGCCCACCCGCGCACCTTCAGCACCCTGGGGGTGGACGCCAACATCATCGCGGCGAGCTTCCGCGCGCTGTGCGACGGATTTGATTACCACCTGATGGGGGCGGTCAAGTGAGCACCCCGCCGCCCATGCCGTTGAACGAGCCCGCCGCATCTCCCGCCGCCCGCATGATGCAAAAGGTGGATTGCCCGTTGCGCTGGTACACGCCGGAATCTTGGGCCAAAATGCAATTGCTGGATCCCTGCGCCCTGCTCAACGACCATGCCCATCTGGAAAAAAAAGCCGCGTCCAACGCGCTGTCGTTGGTCGCCCATTGGCCCAGCGACCGCCACTTGGGCGGGGTGGCGCCGGAGGGTTGGGTGCATGGCCTCACCACCATCGCCAACGACGAAACGGAGCATTTGCGATTGGTGCTGCGCCTGCTCGACAAGCGCGGCGGTTCGCTTTCCAAGGGCCACAGCAATCCCTATGCGGCCGATTTGCGCGCCTTGGTGCGGGCCGGCCAGGGCAAGCTGGAGACGGCCGACCGGCTGATGGTGTCGGCCCTGATCGAATTGCGCTCCTGCGAACGTTTCGCCTGTCTGGCCGCGGAATTGGAATCATCGGCCGGCGCCGATCCCGAATTGCTGCGTCTGTACAAGGGTTTGTGGGCGGCCGAGCACGGACATTTCCACGCCTTTTTGGAACTGGCTTTGGAATTGCCCGGTGCCGACCGCGCCGAGCAGGATGCGCGTTGGGCTTGGATGCTCGGACAAGAGGCGCAAATCATTTCAAAACAAAATTTTTACATCGGCATGCATGCCGGGGTGAAGAACTGATTGGTTTCCCGTGCGCAATGTAATGGCCGCCCTTGGGGCGCGTCCTTGACCGATGCGTCATTCTTTTCCGGCGGCCCTGCTTGCTCTGTTGGCGTCCTGCGCGGCGGTCCTGCCGCCTGCGCCCATCCCGGCGCCGGCCTCGCCGCCTGCCCTTGCGCGGTCCGCCATCTCATGGGACTCGGCGCGCATTCCCAACCTCCATCCGCCGTCATGCCTGTGGATGCCGGGCGCCTTGTGGTTTGCCCGTGAAACGGCCTCCGGCCATATGCAATGGTTGAAGGCGAATCTGGCCGATGGCGCCATCTCGCCCGCTTTTGATGCCACCGAGCTGGCCCATGCGCTGCGGCAGGCGGGTGTGGCGGTTGATGCCGGCCATCTGGAATTGCCACTCTTGCATGAGGCGGGCGGCGCGGTGCGCTTTGTGTTGGGCGGCCGTTTTTTCGCTTGGCGTGACGGGCGCCTGGCCGAATTGCCGGAGCAGGAGGCCCTGCCGGCCCTCCGGAGCAATGCCCTGCCGCTGCGGACGGATGCCACCCGCAGCGGAACCGGCGACACATCCACCCGGATTGGCTTTCTCAACCGCACGGGGGCGCCGGTGCGGATTTTTTGGCTGGATGTCCACGGCGTGGCCAAGCCGCTTGCGCAATGCGCCGCCGGCCGTGAGATCGTGCGGGACACTTATGGCGGGCATGCGTTTGAATGCCGCAATGGTGCGGGGGCGCTGCTCTGGCGCGGCCTGGCGGCCCGCAATGGCTGGGTGGTGTTGGAAGGGGCGGCGCCCGCGCCGGAGACAAATCCCGCGCCGGCCCCGCCGTGCCCGGTGCGCATGGCGGGCGGCAATTTGTGGCTGGAGGGCAAGCCGGCCACCGCCGATGGCGGCGGCCGGGTGTCCTACGAAGAGTCCAGCATGGCCCCTGATGGCGCACGCGCCGCGGGACTGCGCGTGGCCCGGGTTGAACCCCGCCGCATCACTTTGGTCGAATCGTCGCCAAGGGATCAATTGCAGCCGCGCGTCCGCCAGATCGCCTACCCCAAGCCCGGCGATCCGGTGGACGAGTGCATCCCCTGGCTGCTGGATGTGCATGCACGCCGGATGATCCCGGTGGACACGGCGCCTTTTGCCGGCATGTTTGATGTCAAGTTTGTCGGTTGGTCACCCAAGGGCGACGAGGCCCTTTATTTGTGCAACCGGCGCGGACACCAGCGCCTTCAGGTGCTGGCGGTGGCCGCTGCCGACGGTCGCGTGCGCGAGGTGGTGGGGGAGCGGAGCGCCACCTTCATTGACTACGCGCACAAGACCTGCTGCCGGCTGCTCCCCCAATGCAACGGGCTGCTGTGGATGTCCGAACGCGACGGTTGGAACCACCTGTGGCGTTACGACATGGCCGGCGCCAAGACGCCGGTGCAGATTTCCACCGGCCCGTGGGTGGTGCGCGCCGTCGAGAGCGTGGATGAGGCCAAGGGCCAGGTGCTGGTGGCCGCCTGCGGCCTGGCCCCCGGGCAGGACCCCTGCCACATTCATCTGGCGCGCTGTTCGCTTTCCGGCGGTCCGGCCCAATTGCTGACGGCCGGCGACGGCACGCATCAGTGGTCTTTTTCACCGGACGGCGCTTGTTTCATCGATTCGTGGTCGCGGGTGGACCAGCCCCCGGTGCATGAATTGCGGCGCACTTCGGACGGATCCCTGGTCTGCGAATTGGCGCGTGCCGACGATGCCGCGCTGCGCGCGCGGGGTTGGCGCCCGCCCGAGCGGTTCAGCGCCAAGGGGCGGGACGGCACAACCGACATTTGGGGGGTCATCTACCGGCCGCCGCACCCGTGCCCCGGGGTTCGTCTGCCGGTCATCGAGGAGATTTACCCCGGTCCTCACGGGCAGTATGTGCCCAAGGCGTTTTTCCGGCAAACGAGGGCGGAGACGGTCGCGGCACAGGGCTATGCGGTGGTGATCATCGACGGCATGGGCACCAACTGGCGGAGCCGCGCTTTCCATGACGTTTGCTGGAAGAACCTCAAGGATGGCGGATTCCCCGACCGCATCGCCTGGATGAAGTCGGCCGCGGTCATCCATCCGGAATTGGATTTGTCCAAAGTCGGCGTCTATGGCGGCAGCGCGGGCGGCCAGGCCGCCCTGGCCGCGCTGCTGCATCACCCGGAGTTTTACAAGGTGGCGGTCAGCGACTGCGGATGCCATGACAACCGCATGGACAAAATCTGGTGGAACGAGGCATGGATGGGCTGGCCGGTCGGTCCGGAATATGCGGACAATTCCAATGTGACCCATGCCGCCAAACTGCAGGGCGATCTCTTGCTGACCGTTGGCGAACTGGATCAGAATGTGGATCCTTCCTCCACTTTCCAGGTGGTCGACGCCCTGCTGAAGGCTGGCAAGGAGTTCGAGTTTGTGTGCGTGCCGGGCGCCGGCCATTTCACGCTGGACCGGCCGGAAATCCGCCGGCGCATGCTGGATTTTTTCCGCCGCAAGATTCCGCATGAATAAACCCCGCGCCCCCGGCGTTTCGGCCGGAAATATGCGGCAGGCGGAATTTTCTACAATTTCCGGCATGCTCAAAAAACCGATCCCTTCCAGCAACGGTCATTCCTGGCGTTTCTTCCGCGCCGGCGGCCTTGAACAAGTCCGCCTCGAGACCGGGGCCGACATCGCCAACCTCGCGCAGCTCGACCCCAAATTGTGGGTTGCCCTGGCCTGCCCGGCCAAGGGCCTGGAGTTTGATGAAAAAACCCTCGGCTTGATCGATGCCGACAACGATGGCCGCATCCGTGTCCCGGAAATCCTGGCGGCCGTCAAATTTTGCCGTGAACACCTCAAAAGCCTGGATGTGCTGGTGGCCGGCTCCGATGTCATCGAGCTGTCCAGCTTCAACGAGGCGACACCGGCGGGTGCGGCGGCACTGGCGTCGGCCAGGGAAGTGCTCAAGGGCCACGGCAGGGATTCGGCTTCGACCTTGTCGCTGGCCGATGTGGCCGACACGGCGGCCTTGTTTGCCAATGCCCTTTTCAATGGCGACGGCGTGCTGACCGCGGAAACCGCCGGTGATCCCCAGCTCAAGCAGGTGTTTGCCGACATTCTGGCCACCGTGGGCGGCACCGCGGACAAGGGCGGGGCCATCGGCGTCGCGCAGGCCGACATGGACGCCTTTCACGCCGAACTGGCCGCTTACGACGCGTGGGTCAGGACCGGCGAAGAAGTGGCCGCGCAAGTGCTGCCGCTGGGCGACGGCACCGCCGCAGCCGCGCTGGCGGTGGCGGCGGTCAAGGCGAAGGTGGATGATTATTTCGCCCGTTGCCGCCTGGCCGCCTTTGATGCCCGCGCCCTGGCAGCCGTCAACCGCAGCGAAAGCGAGTATCTGGCGCTGGCCGCCAAGGATCTCACCGTCACCGCGGATGAGATCAAGGGATTCCCCCTGGCCCGTGTCGAGGCCGGCCAAGCGCTGCCGCTGGCCGGCGGCGTCAACCCTGCCTGGGCCGGTGCGCTGGCCAAACTGGCCGCCGATGCCGCCGCCCCGATTCTGGGCACCGGCAAAGCCGAATTGACCGAGGGTGAGTGGGCGCAAATCCAGGACAAGTTGTCCGCGCACATGGCTTGGGCCGCCGGCAAGCCGTCCACCAAGGTGGAAACGCTGGGCCTGCCGCGCATCCGCGCCATCCTGGCTTCCGGCGCCAGGGACGGCCTTGCCGCGCTCATCGCCCGGGACAAGGCGTGCGAGGCGGAGTTCAACAAGATCGCCGATTTGGAAAAACTGCTGCGCCTGCACCGCGACTTGTTCCGCCTGCTGCACAATTTCACGTCGTTCACCGACTTTTATTCCCCGGAACGCTGGTCGGTTTTCCAGTCCGGAACGCTTTACCTGGACAACCGCTCGTGCGACCTGGTGCTGCGCGTGGAGGACGCCGCCAAGCACGGCGCCATGGCCCATCTGTCCAAGTGCTACCTGGCCTATTGCGACTGCACCCGCCCCGGCGGCGCCAAGATGTCGGTGGTGGCGGTGTTCAGCGGCGGCGACAGCGACTATCTCATGGTCGGCCGCAACGGACTGTTCTTCGACCGCAAGGGGCAGGACTGGGACGCCACCATCACCAAGGTGGTGGATAACCCGATCAGCATCCGCCAGGCATTCTTCTCGCCATACAAGAAATTCGTGAAGATGGTCGACGACGTGATCGCCAAGCGCGCGGCGGCGGCGGACGCCGAGGCCAACGCAAAACTGGCGGCGCATGCGGAAATGGCCGCCACCACGGACAAAGCCGCCCCCGTTCCGCCAAAGAAAATCGATTTGGCCACCGTCGCCCTGATCGGCGCGGTGGTCTCCGGCATGGCGGCCTTGGTCGGCGGCCTGCTGCAAACCTTCTTCGGGCTGGGGTTGCTCATGCCGCTGGGCATCGCCGGCATTGTGCTGCTGATTTCCGGGCCATCCATGCTGATCGCCGCCATGAAATTGCGCCAGCGCACAATGGCGCCGATTTTGGAAGCCAACGGATGGGCCATCAACGGCCGCGTCAAGGTGAACATCCCCTTCGGCGGTTCGCTCACGAAATTGGCCGAATTTCCGGCCAATTCAGTGCGTTCGCTGTCCGATCCCTATGAGCAGAAGAAGAGTCCGTGGTGGTATGTCATCGCCATCGGTGCGCTTGCCCTGACGATCTCGGCCGGTGTCGCCCTGTGCTACCAGATGGGCTGCCTGCCTGAATCAGCCAAGTCGCAACTGCGCTTCATGGGGGTGCCGTTGCATCTGAAACAGGACAAGGTGCTGGCCGATGCCAAGGTTGACGAGTTGACCAAGGCCGCCGCCCCCGCCGTGGCAGCGTTGGCGGCAGCCAAGGACGCGCGCATCAAGATCGCCATCGCCCCACAGCCCGATCCCAAGCTGGTGGCGAGCGCCCAGGCGGATTGCGAAAACGCCGAGGCCGCGCTCAAGGGGCCGCAGGAAAAGTTGGATGCGGCCAAGAAAATCGCCGCAAGCATCGACAAAAAAATCGCCTCGTTCACCCCGCCGGTTGAAGAAGCGAAGTAAACGGCCGAATGAACCCCAAGCAAGAAACAGCCCCGCGCGAGCGGGGCTGTTTCTTGCTTGGGGTTCATTCGCCATCACCGTCGCTGGCGCTTGAGCTTGTCCTTCACGCGGTCCACCGCATCGTCCGTTCCCGGCAGCAATTCCCGCCACATGCTTTTGAGGGAGGCGAACGAATCAGCCGTCACTTCCGGGTTGCCCAGTGTGCCGGTGACTTTCAATCCGAGGATTTCCCGGATGAAGGGCCGGGTCACCCGCTCCACCCGGGCAAGCCAGGAGACGGCGGCACTGTTCCTGGTTTTGAGGCGCAGATCAATCGCTGCGCCAGGCAGGGTGACGGTGCCGTCGCCATCGTTTTCAATCCGCAGGCCGCCGGCCGAGGACAGCACGATGCGGTCCAGCACCAGGGTGGGGCCGTTGGCCGTGAAGTGGCCGGCCGCCGCGCTGATGGGTTGGCCTGGGCGCACCCCGTTCAGTATTTCAATCAGGTCCAGCTTGCTGTTTTTGCCGCCGAAATCGGCTGATTTCAAATCGAAATCGCCGTCGCCGGCCAGGTTTTTGAAACCGCCGGCCGTGTTGCGCAGGCGCGCGCGGCCGGACAGGATGCCGCCTTTTTCCGGCGATCCGTCCCAGGATTCCGGGCTCTTGATGCCGTCAAAGGATGCATCCGCCAGGTCGGCATCCAGGGCCCAGGCGTCGGCGGTTCCGGCCGCCGAGCCGTTCAAAAAGCCGCCGGCCAAGCGGGCGGAAAAAGCGTCAAGGCGCCATGCGCCATCGGCGGCCACCTCCATGCGCGTTTTGCCGCTTGAGAGCCGGCGGCCGAACAACTCGCAGGAGGTGAGCGAAATGCCGCCTGTCGTGGCGGTTTTGCCGGACTTGCCGGCGTAGGCCAGTTGCAATGAGCCGGCGGCTTTGCGCACCGGCAGGCCCAGGTCGAAGTCAAGGCCCGCGGTTTCCAGACGAACCGCAAAGTCGGTGTTTGCGCCCTTCATGCGCACCCGGCCGCCGGAGGCCGCGATGCGCCCGGTGGCATTGCTGTTTTCGATGGATTCCACGAGGGTCGGCGGCAAGAGGGCAAGCAGGGTGTCCGGCAGCATGCCGTCATAAAGGTCGGTTTTGCCGGAAACCTGCACATCGATGTCGGCATCGCCCGCCTGGGTTTGCGTGATCAGGCCGTCGGCGGCGGCGCTGCCATCCTCGAACCGTCCGGATATGCCGTGCAGACGCACGCCACCCTCGCCGATCACCGCCTTGCCACCCATGTCGTACAAGTCCACGCGCTCGCGCGCACCGATCGGCGAACGCATGGAGAAGGCTTTGGGCCAGACTTCCACGCCGATGGTTTGCGCATCCTTGGCGTCGGTGTCCCAGCGGAAAGCGGCGTTGCCATTCCCTTCGAATGCCCATTTGGCAAACAGCGCCTGCATGCGTTTTTGGGCTTCCGAATCCGGCGGGGCGAGCCGGGCAAGATCCGCTTCAAAGGCCAGGTCCTTGGCTGAAACCGTCAGCAGGTTGCCGAAGGCCGGACTCCAGGAAACCTTTTCTTGGGCGGTGAAAACCGACGTCCCGTGGGTGCCTTGCGCTTCATTGATGAGGAAGTCGCCGGCGTGCAGGGTCATGTCCATCGCCAGTTTTTCAAGCACATAGCCGGCGCCGAAGGGGTTGGCGGAGCCATCCTTGACCGCGCCATGCAGGTTGATGTGCAGCTCCGGATCCTTGTCGTTGCCCGGGTCTTGGGCCAGGGAGCCGTCCACCCGCACGCGGCCTTCCACCCCGACCAGGCGCGCCGAGCGTTCGGCATTTTTCGGCAGCGAGGCGTAGAACCATTCGTCCACCGGCAGCGAGGCATCCTTGATGGCGACGCTCCAGCCCCAATGGCCGCCGGCACCCGATTCCCCGGCTGAGGCCTCCATCTCCACCGTGCCGCCGCTGGGGCCGGCCGCTTTGACGCCGGTGACATGCACCTGGGTCTCGCTGGCCGCCACCCGGCCTTCCAGGATGCGCATCGGGTAGGGCCATTGCGGCAGGATCACCTGCAGGCCGGCGGCGTCCACATCCGCCAAGATGCCCCAGTGCCCGTCAAGGCCTTCCTTGCGGGTGATTTTGAGGGTTGCGTTGATCATGCCGCCGGGCTCCGGCGCCGGGAGTTTGCGCGCGCGCAGGGCTTCGGTGGCCGGCGCGCTGAGCATTCCGCGCACCGCCTTGGCGGTGTTTTTGCCCATGGCCCCCAGGATCGGTTCGCCGTAGGGCACATCGGCCAGCGTCACGGTGATGTCGGCCCCGGCCGCCTCGGTCAGCGGCGCGACCTTGCCGGCCACGGTGACCGAGCCGCCGAGGACCCCCTTGCCGCGCAGGTTTTCGAGCTCGATGCTGTCCAAGGTGGCGATCAGGGTGCCGGTCAGGTGCTCGACCGGGTAGGGGCGCTGCGCGTAATTGGCCTTTGCATCGATCAACTCCACCCGGGCTTCGACCACGGGTGTGGCGGAGAGCCCCTTGGCTTCCGCGCGACCGCTGACGCGCAAGGTGCCCGCCGGGCTGAAGCGCTGGTAAATCGTGCGCACATCGGGAAAGAGTTCCAGAATCGGGATTTTGTCGGCCAGCACGAAGCGTTCGGTGGTGAAGGCCAGCCCCCACTGATTCTGGCCGGTCAGGTTGAGCTGGCCCGAAAGCTTGGCCTCCACCGTGCCAAGGCCCAGGTTTTCGCCGTGGGCGGTGGCGCGCAAGTCCGGCAGGCGAAGCAGGTTGTCGGTCACCACCGCTTCGCCGTTGATGTGGTCGAACCACAGTTGGTCGGCGGCGGCTGCCATCAGTTTGCCAGAGGGCGTCTTTTGCTGGTCGCCCAGAAGCGGCCGAATGTCGGGGTGGATGGAAAGGTCCTTGACTTTTGCCTTTGCCGAATGGATTTTCAAGCCGTCGGACCAATCCACTTCACCGGCCAGCAGCGGAATTTCACCTTCTGCCGACAGCATGCGCAGCCAAGCGCGCGATTCGCGCGGCAGGAGCAGCGCGAATTCGGGCCGCAAGCAGCCGCCTTTCAGGTCGACAGCCGCCGTTCGGGCGTCCAAGTCGAAACTTCCGGCCAGCGATGCGGTTTTGCCGTCGGGCCGTTTGGCGGTCAAGGCGACCGTGGCGGCCTGCAGGGCGCCGGCCACCGGCGTCAGGGTGCCATCCAATTGCCATACGGCGTTTTTTTCGGCCCGGGAGTCAAGCCGGCCGTCGGCCGCCAGGGTTTCAAAAGAAATGGTGCCGTGGTGCAGCGTGAACAGCGGCAGGGGCGGGGTTTTGTGCGTTTGGCCGGTGTCCTTGACGCCCAGATCCAGCCAGTTGACGCGGTTGGTGGCGGGGTCTTCCACCAAATGGACCACCGGTGACTCCAAATCGACGGCCAGCACCACCGGGTTCAATTTCAGCAATTGGCGCCGGCTCAGGCGGATGGTCGCCAGCGGCGCGGCCAGCACTTGCGCATAGGGGCCGGTCTGGTTGGCCAGGCCGATGCGCAGATTTTCCACCTTGAGGGTGCCGCTCCAGGAAAGGTGGGCTTTTTCAATATGCACCGTCCCGTGGATGTTCTCGCCCAAAGCCTCTTCCAAGATGCGCGCCAGCCGCTCGGGCCGCGAGTAGTACCAGGCGGCGCCGCCCACGATGGCCGGCGGGGTCAGCAGCACGATGGCCAGGACGGTGGCCACACGGCGGAATTTGCGTTTGGGTTTGACGGGCGTGGCGGCGGGCATGGACCGGGATTCTATTTGCGGCGGGGCGTCAGGGATAGGGGTGGGGGAGGAAAACGCCCCGCGTCGGCATATAAGGCTAAAGTTCCAATGTTTTCCCTCCGCCTTCCTCCCCCCCGACGCCATGCCCAACCCACGCTTCGCCGCTCCCGCCACCTTCGTCCTGCTGTCGGCATCCTTGGCCTGCCTGCCGGCCTGCTTGCCCGCGACCAGCCCGGAGGCTGCCAAGGCGAAGGCCGCGGCCGCCCCGCCGGTCGTCGGCGAGCCGGTCCCGGCGTCCCTGGCCAAGGTGGAGCCCTTGGCGCGCGAATTGGCGCAGGCCCTTGGCGGTGACAAGCTGCCGCTGTGCGAGATCACGGCAGTCACTGCCGAGTCCAAGGCCCTCTGGGCCCGGCGCGCCGACGGGGCATGGGTGGCGCCCAAGGATTCCCGGCCGGGGCAGGATGTGATCACGCTGACGGTGGTGCCCCAGTCCGGCGGTTCGTTTCTGCGCTTGGATTTCCCCACCGATGGCTCGCTGCCTTCCAGCGGTCCCGGCCAGGCGGGCAACGGCAATGCGGTGATTGGGGAAATTGAAATCGAGGCGGCGGCCAAGCCGGTCAAGGCGCAAGTTTTTTCCAGCATCTCGCAAAGCAATGGCGGCCGTGAGGCGGCCGCCGCCTTTGATGGTGTGAAGCAGCAGGGCGACAAGGGGTGGGAGGCCGAAGGCAGCGGTTTTGAAACCGGCAGTGGCAAGGCCGCGCAGTTGATTGCCAAGCTCGAAACGCCGGTTGCGGCGGGCGTGCCGGTGACGGTGCGGCTCATGGCCAAGACCAAGTGGGGCCAGCATGTGCCCGGTTGCGTGTCGGCGGCGGTGGTGGGCGGAAGCCAGGCGGATGCCCTGATTGCGCAGACAAAAGCGCTGCAGGCCGATTTCGACGGCTGGAAAACCCGGATTCGCACCCCCCGCGCAACGCTGCCGGACGCCGATGCACGGACCATCCTCGCCGAGGCCGAACTGCTGCGCGCCGCCGGCGAGGCAAAGGTTTTCGGGGTTCTGCAAAAGAAAAACGGCCACGCCTTCCTGTCCGCCTTCGTCACCGACCAGGCTTGGCTGGAATCCTTCCTCTTGGGCGGCCAAGAGGGCACCGGCCATGTGGATTACGCACAGGCCCTTGAAAACCTGCGCCTGCTTTACAGCCAGTTGCCGCGCGAGACCTGGGCCGATCCGGTGTCGAAGAAGCTCGCCACCGCCATGTCCCTGCAAGCCGGCACCCTGAACCGCCACCGTTTCGTCGAGCGCTTCCGCATGATCGAGCAGGCCCGCGGCGAAGGCAAGCTGCACGCCGGCTTTGACGGTCTGGATGTGCGCGCCATGCGCCACGCCATCAACCTGGGCGGCACACCCTTTGAATTCAACGCTTGGATGGACGAGACCCAGTTCACCACCGGTGGCTATGTGGGCGCCTGCTGGGCCGTGCCCTACACCGACCCCAGCACCTACGGATTTTCGATCCAGGGGTGGGGCTTCCATGACCCTCTCCGCCACGCCTACCCCAGCCCCAAAATCTTCCGCACCATCGGCGGGGTGTGCGGCACCTTGTCGGGCTTCGGCGCCACCTCGGGCCTGACCCACGGCGTGCCGTCCTTCACCGTCGGCCAGCCGGGGCACTGCGCCTATGTGGTGCGCATCGGCGACCAGTGGGCCACCGGCAACGATGTGTTCGGGCCCGGGTCCAATTCGTGGTCGGCTTACGAGGGTCTCAGCTTCACCTCCACCAATGCGTTGCTGGAGAAGACCGAAAACGCCAAGGAATACCTGCCGGCGCAGCGGCTGTTGTGGGCGGCGCGGGCACAGAAGGCGGCGGGCGCGCCCGCAGCGGCATGGGGGGTTTCGTGCAAGGCCGCCCTGGCTGCGGAGCCTTCCAACTACGCCGCATGGATGGAATATGTGAAGGCGCTGGAGGAAACCGCCGCCGCGGCGCCCAAGGATGCCCCCGCCGCCCTTTCCGCCACGGAATGGCTGGCCATGGGCCGCCGTGCCGCCGAAATTTTCAAGGAACACCAGGAAGCCGGCTGGGCGCTGGCTTCCCGCTGCTTCCAGAACGGCAAGGCGCAATTGCCCATCCCGGCCGACCGTGCCGCGCTGCTGCTCGAAATCAACGCCATCCTCAGCCAAAAAGCCGTGCCCGCCATGTACGGTTACGACATCGGCCGCTTCCTCAACTGGCAGGCGGATTTCATCGGAGATCCGGCGGCCAGCGTGGATTTCTTTGGCAAATTGCTGGTCCTGCATCACAGCGAAAATCCCGGACTCAATTGGGTGTTCAGTTCGGTGATGAACTGGGGCAACGACCGCTTCGCCAAAAATCCGGCGACTTCCGAGCCCTACGCCAAGGCGCTGGGTGCCTTCTTTGCAGCACAAGGTGACAAGGCCGACAAGGGCCAGATGGCCGGCACTTTTGCCAACGGCATCCGCAAAGCGTCGGAAAGCGGCGACATGAATGCGTACCGCACTTGGCAGGCCTTGGCCGACAAAATGCTGGCGCCTTTGACCCCGGGTGATGTGCACCTCAATCCGCAGCAAGCGGCGGCGCGGCCCAAGATTGAGGCCTTCCCAGGCACCGTCTTGTCAGCCACCGGCTTGCTGCAATCCAGCAGTCAGGCCGGATCGGACAAGCCCCTGTCGTACGGACAGGTGCTTGGCGGGGGCGAGCTGGGCTTTTTGGACACCGCCAACGAGCAGAAGCCATGGGCGCAGGTCATGCTTGCCGGGGAAGGCGAACTCTCCGGCATCGTGCTGGTGGACCGCTACGAGTTCGCGCCCGAGAAACCGTGGGATGTGCCGCTCAAGGTCGAGGTGTCGACCGACGGCAAGACCTGGACCCAGGTGGCGCTGTTTGAAAAAGAGCAGGATGTCTACCGCGTGGACCTGCAAGGCAAGGCCCTGCGCGCCAAGTTCGTGCGCATTGAGCGCCAGCCCGGGCCGGATGCGGCCAAGCCCAACACCGGGCGGCTGCACATGCGCAGTTTCCTGGTTTATGGAAGGAAGTTGTATTGACCGTCTGCGGGTGGCAAGCCCGCCCCCGCAGACGGCCGCAGCCAACTTCCCCAACGCCACCTTTCCCCATCCCCATGAAAACCCTCTTTCTTCTCTCCGCTTTCCTGCTTGCATCCTCCGCCTTGTCCGCCGATGCCCCCGTTGTTTCCCCGCTTGCCCCGCAAGTCCTCGATGCCAAGAACGCGGCCAGCGAGCGCGCCGCCAACTACGAGGACGCCCTGGCCCGCGCCAAAGCCACCGGCAAGGACATTGCCGTTTTCCAATACGGCAGCGACTGGAATCCGGCGTCGCTTTCCTTGTTCCAGAATGTGTGGGGCAAAGAAGCGCTGCTGCGTGAATTGGGGCCCGGTTTCATCGTGCTGGCCATCGACAACCCCGAGGTGGTCGGCGGCCGCGCCGTCTACGGCCGCTGCACGGCGGAGAAGTGCGGCCTGACCGGTTATTCCGACACCGCCATCGGCAGCAGCGCCCCGCTGCGCCTTGAGGCGCAATGCGGCGACAAGGGCGCGCCCCCGGCCAATGAGGTGACCACGGTCACCGCCGACAGCGGCGCCGCCTTTGCCAAGCGCGCCGACGGCGCATGGCTGGTGGATGCCAAAGCCGCCAACCCGGCCACCGACACCCTGACGCTGAAGATGAAAACCGTGGCCGGCGGCAAGGTGCTGCGCCTGGACTTTCCGCCGGATGCCGGCTTTGCCGGCGGCGGCACCGGCCGCTCGGGCAACGGCAATGCGGTGATCAGCGAGGTGGAGGTGGCCGCCGGCGGCAAATCGGTTCGGGCTTTGCTTGCGTGGGGCAGCTGCAACAGCGGCGGCACGCTGTCGCCCCTGTTTGCCGTGGATGGAGATTCGTCCAAGGCCGACTGCGGATGGGACCTGCGCGGCTATGAAAAGAAAAACCGCACCTTGCTGGTGCTGCTCGAAGAATCAGTGCCGGCCGGCGCCGACCTTTCCGTGCGCTTGGTGTGCAAGACCCAGCATGCCAACCATGTGGTCGGTGCCGTGCGCGCCGCGCTGGTGGCCGACAGCCAGCTGGCCCAGGATGTCAGCGCCGTGGCGCAGGCCCAATGGGAGCAGTACCGCAACAGCAAGTTCACTTTCGGCGGCTGGGGCAAGATGCCGCGCCTGTCGCTCCTGGATGCGCAAGGGCGCCCGGTGGGGGCCAATCCGTCGCTGTCGATCCACCTGACCGCCAAGGACCTCGCCACCGAACTCAAGACCCTGCGCGCCCGCCGCGAGAAGCGCGATGTGTTGTGGGCGCAGGCCGAAAAGGCCGCCGGCCCGGCCAAGGCCGGGTTGCTGCGCCAAAGCCTGGACGCCCTGAACCTGGGCCGCGACCCGGAATTCGGCCGCCACAACGGCTGGGGTGGCGGCAACAATGGGCCGTATGACGCCGTCCACCGGGCCATGCGGGCCGCCGATCCCCAGGATGAGTCCGGCGCCATCCGCTGGCTGGGCTTCAGCCAAGGGGCCTGGGGCGGCATCCCGTGGAAGCCCACGGTCAAGGACGCCAAGGGCGCGGTCACGGCGCAGGGCAACGAATGGTGGAAGGAACTCGAAGGCAAGCCGGCGCCGACCGATGCCGACTACGCCGCCGCCGACGCCTGCATCCAGCGTGAACTCGATGATCCCCGCAACCGGCTCCTGGAGAACGACCACCGTCAGCACATCCTCAAGGCCCGCTACGACCTTTATCTGCGCCAATGCAAGGGCGACCGCGTGCATGACAAGGTGCTGGAGGTGCAGCGCCAGATAGCCAAGATCGATCCCGACACCTTCTGGGGCGTGGGCGCCATCGGCTATGTCGGCATGTACCGCCGCAGTGACCAGCCCTTCGTTTCCTACGGCTTTGACGCCAAGTACCAGACCAAGCCCGGCGCCAACGCCTGGGTGCTGGCCGATGCCTGGCGCGATGTGGATCATGCCGGCGCCTACAAATTTTCAGTCGTTTACCAAGGCGGCAAGGATTCCCTGAAAATCACCCGCATGGCGGTGGTGGTGGACGGCCGCGAGTTGGGCCAGGGCAAGCCGGAAGCCGGCAAGGAAACCCTGGATGCCAATAACCGCACGGTGGAAATTCCGCTGGCCCTGGCCGCCCTGCCGGCCGGTGCGAAGGCGCAGTTGAAGGTGGAATACGAGGCGAAGGAAGGCCCGTTGGAACTCATCGGCGGATTCGGGGTGGAGCCGGTGTTGGTGGAGGAATGACATGGACCGCCGACGCCCCCGTCGGCAACCGCGCGCAGCGCGGAGGGGCTATCCGAACTCAATGGAAAGGCGGGAGGCATCGAGCCTCCCGCCTTTTTTGCCGACGGCGGCGTCGGCGGTCCATGTCTTCTGCCTGGCTTAGAAATAGCCTTCCTTCTTCTTCTCCTCCATCGACCCGTTCTGGTCGTGGTCGATCACGCGGCCCTGGCGTTCGCTTTGGGTCGCCACCAGCATTTCCTGGATGATTTCCGGCAGGGTGGTGGCGTCGCTCTCAATGGCACCGGTCAGCGGGTAGCAGCCCAGCGTGCGGAAGCGCACCTTCTTCATCATCGGTTTTTCACCGGGGTGGAGCGGCATGCGCTCGTCGTCGACCATGATCAGGGTGCCGTCGCGGTCGACGACCGGGCGCTCCTTGGCGAAGTACAGCGGCACCATCGGGATGTTCTCCATCCAGATGTACTGCCACACATCCAGTTCGGTCCAGTTGGACAGCGGGAACACGCGGATGCTTTCGCCCTTGTGGTGCTCGGAGTTGTAGATGTTCCACAGTTCCGGCCGCTGGTTGCGCGGATCCCAGCGGTGCTGGGTGTCGCGGAAGGAGTAAATGCGCTCCTTGGAGCGGCTCTTTTCCTCGTCGCGGCGGGCCCCGCCGAAGGCGGCGTCAAACTTGTGCTTGTTGAGCGCCTGCTTGAGGCCCTGGGTTTTCATCACATCGGTGTGGATTTTGGAGCCGTGGGAGAAGGGGTTCACGCCCTGGGCCAGCCCCTCCTGGTTCACATGGCGGATCAGGTTCAGGCCGTACTTCTTGACGATCTCATCGCGGTAGGCGTACATGCCCTTGAACTTCCAGGTGGTGTCCACATGCAGGAGCGGGAAGGGCATCTTGCCGGGGGCAAAGGCCTTCATCGCCAGATTCAGCATGCAGGCCGAGTCCTTGCCCAGCGAGTAGAGCATGACCGGGTTGTCGAATTCGGCCGCCACCTCGCGGATGATGTGGATGCTTTCGGCCTCCAACTGCTGAAGGTGGGTGAGGCGGTGGGCGGGCAGGACGGCGGCGGCCGGGGCGGCGGAAGTGGACATGGGTGGGGAATCATAGGAAAAAGCGGGGGGCAGGGGGTGGCGGGCTGCCATCCGGCCCATAAGGCTGTAATCTGCGGCCAGTCCGAGCGTCCCTGCATGGCCAGCCCTGTTTGCAAACCCTTTTTTGACGCCCATGTCCACCCTTGTCCACCGTTCTGTTCTGTTCGCCTGCCTCGCGTCGGCCGCGTGCGGGGTGTTTCTGCCGGTGGCGGCCGGGGCCGCCGAGGCCGCCGCGCCGCAACCCGCGCCCGCCCCCAAGGCCGCCAACCCGTGGGCCGGCAGCCGGCCCAACATCGTCTACATCATGTCCGACGACCACGCCCCCCACGCCATCGGCGCCTACGGGGCCAAGTTCGGCGTGGAGGCGACCCCGCGCCTGGATCGCCTGGCTGCAGAAGGCATGCGCTTTGACAACGCCGTGTGCGGCAACGCACTGTGCGGCCCGTCGCGGGCCATCCTGATCACCGGCAAGTTTTCCCACGCCAACGGCTTTTCCAACAACGACGGCCAGGCACCCTTCAACGCGGCCCAGCCCGTTTTGGCCAAGTACCTGCACGCGGCGGGTTACCAAACGGCCCTGTACGGCAAGTGGCACCTGCACTCCAATCCGGTGGGTTTCGATGATTGGAAGGTCTGCGACGGCGGCCACTACAACACCGGCTTCAAGACGCCGGCGGGCAACCAGCCCACGGTCGGCCATTCGTCGGATGCCATCATGGGCTTCGGCCTTGATTGGCTGGCCAAGCGCGACCCCAAGAAGCCGTTCCTGCTCATGCTGTACACCACCGCGCCGCACCGCAATTGGTATCCGGCGCCGAGCGAAATTCCACTGTGGCCGGGGGTGAAGTTCCCCGAGCCGGCAACCCTTTTCGACACCTACGCCGGCCGCGGCCCGGGTGCCGCCGAGCAAAGGATGGAAGTGGGCCGCGACCTGCGCCGCGAGGGCGACCTGCATGTGGGCGGCTCCTTGGCCAGCCCGTCCGCCCCGCAGGGGCCGATCGCCAAGAATCCGGCGTGGGCCAAGCTGTGGCAGGAAGCCTACGGCGCACAGGACGAGGCCTACATCAAGGATCCGCCGAAAGGCGAGGCCAAGACGCATTGGAATTACCAGCGTTTCATGAACCTGTACCTCAAATGCGCCAAGGGCGTGGACCGCAATGTCGGCCGCGTGCTGGATTACCTGCATGAAAACGGACTGGATGACAACACCCTCGTGGTGTATTCCTCCGACAACGGCTTTTACCTGGGCGATCACGGCTGGTTCGACAAGCGCTGGGCCTACGAAGAATCCATCCGCGTGCCCCTGATCGTGCGCTGGCCCGGCCATGTGCCGGCCGGCTCTGCCCAGAAGACCATGGTGCAGAACGCGGATTTCATGCCCACTTTCCTTGAGTTGGCCGGCGTACCCTTGCCCGCCGACATCCACGGCGTCAGCATGCTCAAGACCCTGGCAGACTCCAAGACGATCGAATTGCACGCCGGCCAAGGGGCCTATTACCACTACTACGAAGGCGGCGGCGAGCACAACGTGCCCCAGCAGGTGGCCATCCGCACCCCGCGCCACACCCTGGCCTGGTACTACAACCACAAGCCGCAGGCTTACTGGGAACTGTTCGACCGGGAGAAGGATCCGGCGCAGTTGAAGAGTGTTTACGGGGATCCGGCTTATGCCAAGGAACAGGCGGAATTGACGGCGCAGTTGAAGGGGTTGGCGGAGAAATATGGGGACAGGACGCCGCCTTGGGGGATGGAGACGCCGACGGCGAGGGGGGTGGTGGGGGAGTGATGAAAAGAAAAAACCGCCCTGGAGG
>CANIYR010000012.1 GCA_947471825.1 Phycisphaeraceae bacterium
AGGATATTCATGGGGAAGGGCTGAAGGGAAGGGCAATCGGTTGAAGGGTCAAGGACGCCACCGCCGGAGAGGGCATTACAGGGCAAGATAAAGATTATCCGGGGTAAATTAAGGGGTTGGGGAAGGTTTTTGAGATTAGGGACACACCTTTTTCAGAGCCCACGCCCGCATCCCGCCGAGCTCCGGTTTAAAGAGGCCGCCAGCTTCCCCCACCGGTTAGGTGCAGACCTCATAAACCATAAAAATAAAACAACGAGACCTTAAAAGGGGCTCCATGAAACGCCCCTTTTTTGCCTCCTTAAGGCACCTCAATCATCGCCTTGAGCAGCGACGGGTCCGCCATGATGCCCGGCAGTTTTTCCGGCACCTCTTCCAGCGTCAGGCGGTGGGTGATCCACGGGCCGGTGTCGATGCGGCCGGCCGCCACGGCCGACAGGATGGTGCGGAAGTCAGCGGGCAGCGCGTTGCGGCTGGCCATGACGGTCAGTTCGCGGCGGTGGAAGGTGGGGTCGTGGAAAGCCAGGTCGCCCTGGAACAGCCCGAGGTAAACCACGCGCCCGCCGTGGGCGGCCAAGTGCACGCAGGCGGCCATGCTGCGGGCATTGCCGGTGGCGTCGATCACCACCTGCGGCAGCGTGCCACCGAGCAAGGCGCGCAGGTCGTCCTCGGTTTTTTCGCCGGGGGCCAGGGTCAGCTTCACGCCCAGTTTGTCGCGGCAGAAGGCGAGCCTTGTGGCGGAAATGTCCATGACCGCCACGCGCTTGGCCCGCACCATGGCCGATTGCAGCGCGGCCAGACCGATCGGGCCGGCGCCGATGATGAGCACATCGTCTTCCGCCGTCACTTGGGCGCGGGCCACGCCGTGGGCGCCGATGCACAGGGTTTCGACCAGGGCCAGTTGGTCGAAATGCAGGCCGGGCCCGGGGTGCAGTTTGCCCGTTGGCACGCAGATGAAGGGGCGCTGGCCGCCATCCACGTGCACGCCCAGGACCCGCATGTTCTCGCAGCAGTTGCCGCGTCCGGCGCGGCTGGCCGGGCTTTGGGGGTCGTTCAAATAGGGTTCCACCGCGCAGCGGTCGCCGACTTGGAGGTTGCCGGCCGGGCCGCTTATTTCGACCACCTCCACCCCCAGTTCATGGCCCAGGATGCGCGGGAAGGAAAAGAACGGCTGTCGGCCGTGGAAGGCGTGGATGTCGGTGCCGCACACGCCGATGCTGCGCACGCGCACCAGGGCTTCGCCGGGGGCCGGGACCGGCACCGTGCCCTGGTGGGCAACAAGGACGCCGGGCTCGGCCAGCACGATTTCGTTTTGCATGGGGGTCGGCATGGGGTTCAGGGTTGCAGGGCGCGCAGGTGGCGGGCGAAGTGTTCGACCAAGAAGGCCTCGTGCGTGGCGGCGTGCTCGGCCAGCACCTGGCGCAGGCGCGGCCCGAGCGCGGGGTCGGTCAGGATGGAGCCGAAGGCGCAGTGCAGCACCTGACGGCCAAGTCCGGTGAAGCCGCGCCCGGGGGGCGTGTCTTCCCAGCGGTCGAGGTAGGCGGCTTCCAGGGCGGCGCTGTCGCAGCCGGCCGGCTCGGGGAACATCGCCAGTTCGGCCGACACGTGGTACGAGGCGCGGTCGGCCGCGTAGCGCGCGCGGGCCAGCGCGATGGCCTGGCGGAAACCGTCGGCATCGTGGCGGGCCAGGACCCGCAGCGCCTCCAGGTACGAGGTGCCGGCCGACTTCACATGGAAGCAGCCGCGCGAGGCCCGGGCCAGCAGCGGATAGATCGCCAATTTGTCGGAGCCGGAGTGCAGCGAGAGTTTGTACGGGCCCATGAAGCGGGCCAGCGCGCCGTGGCCGTTCATCGAGGCCGCCAAAACCGCCGGGTCGCCCTTGTATTCCACGCCCTTTTCCAAGCTGCCGGGAAAGCGCGGGGCCAGACTGGCGATCGTCACCCCTTCTTCGCGCAGGCGGTGGGCCACCAGCCAGTGTTCAAGGAACGAGGTCGGTGTGTCGGTTTCGTCCACCGACACTTCGATTTCCGTTTGCAGGCCGTGGCGGGCGGAGCTTTCCGCCAGCGACCGTGCCAGCGCCACCGTTTTGCCGATGGCCCGGCCGATTTTCACCGCCGCACGCTTCAATTGCGGCAGGGTGCAATCGATGACAGGCCCCTCCGGCACGGCGATCCGTTGCCCGGCCAGCGCCTCGACCCAGGCCACCTCGGCGCGGATTTCGGCGTAGCGGGCCTCGACCTGTTCCTGTGGCCAGGCGTCGGCGGCGGCCTCCATGCACGGTGAGGGGTCGAGCGTGTAAAAGGTGAAGCCGGCTTTGGCGTAGCGCTCGATGTCGGCCGGCTCCTTGAGGTGGTCGGCATCGGCGCCCCAGGGCCCGATGCCGGCGAATTCGGGGGCTCTCAGCGCGGTTTGCGCCGCCTGCATCACGTCTTCGGCTTCGCGCCCGGTGCGGGTCAGTTCGCGCACCGATTGCTGCGCAAAGATGCCGCGGATGGGCCCGCCGTGGCGGAGCAAGGCGCGGGCGTGGCCAAGCGTGGCCAGCCCCAAGCGGTCGCCAAAGCCGAAAGAGGGGGAGAGACCGAGCGGACGTGCAAGAGGGAGCGGATCGGGCATGATGCTACTATAGATGTGGAGCTTAAGAGATACTTAATACAGTCCCCCTTAAAAACATAAATAACTATATTTAATGAAATAAAAGATATCTTTTGTTCGTTTAGCAGACAAGAAAAGGGTGGCGCCGCCTTCAAAACCGTGCCAATGGCTTCGCGCGGGAAAAATAATCCTTGACTCCGGCGTGCTCCTCCTGCTAAAAAGGATGCTGCCAATGGTTGCCATTGGCTGTCGGTTGGCCCGAGATCGGACACCGGCATTGCTTTTCCGAGGATCGCCATGAAACGCATCGTCACTTCCGCCCTGATTGTTTTCGCACTGGCTGCGCCCGCATGGGCCAAAGACCCTGCGCCGGCGCCCAAGGACAAAAAGCCGGCGCCCAAGGTTGCCACGCCCGTCAAAGGTGAAAAGCCCAAGGCAGAAAAAGCCAAAGTTGAGAAATTGGACAAAATCACCACCAGTCACAAGTTCGCTTTCAAGGGCGACGATTCGGGGCATTATGCCGTTCAACTCAAGCCGGGGCAGCCTCTTGAAATCATGCTCGATGACAACGGTGCCAGCACCGGCGGACTTTGGGTTTTGACCGATGCGGACAGCCGGGAGCCATTGGCGTCCAAGACCAGGAAGGGCTGGACATGCGCCGATGCCGCCTCCGGCGTGCTTGTCATGCAAGGTGCGCCGGTTGCCGGGGAAGTGCCTAATCCCAAGGCTCCGGCGGCAGGCGCTGCAGTCGGCCGGGCAGGCACCCTGAAGTGGTCTTTTGTGGCCAAAAAAGAAGGCCGGCAAACGCTGCGCTTTGTTTTCCGGCAGGCATGGGAAAAACCCAGCGAGGATGAATTGGCCGTTGTTTACGCCGTGACGGTGGCCAAGGATGCCAAGCCCGGGGTGACGGTGGTCCCCAAGAAAAAAGCCGCCCCATAATTCGGGTACGGCACCCTGTTACAAACCTGTTGCAATTGGCCGCTGCGGTCGGGTTTTAATACCCGTGTTGTCCCCCACCCCTCATCCCCTCCGCAAGGAATCCCATGAATCGCTTCACCGTTCCCGCCCTGTTGGTCGCCACCGCCTGTGCCGCGTTTTCCGGTTCTTCCGCCACAGCGCAGGATGCGCCCGTTGCCGGGCAACCGGCCGCCCAGCCCTCCCAGGCCGATGCGCTCAAGGCCAGCAAAGCGGCTTGGGAAAAGGTCCGCGACGAACACAAGGGCAATTACACCTACACGATTGAGCGGATTTCCTGGATCATCGGCCGGCGCGCCGGCAGCCGCGAGACGGTGATCGTGGTCAGGGACAACAAGGTGGTCGAGCGCCGTTACAAGCAAACCCGCATCCCGGAGCCCGGGCCGGTTGCACCTGGCCAAGTGCTGGAGAACTCGGGAGTCGTCCATAACTGGGTTGAAAAGGGCGACGAACTCGGCAAAAAGGCCGGTGGCGATGCGCCGGTCACCTTGGACGGCCTGTACGCCCGCGCCGGGAAGCTGGTGGCGGCTTATGACGCCAAGCACAACGAATTCGAAACGCTGAACCTGCGCATGGACAAGGCCGGCCTGCTGCAGGCCGCCTACATCTCCAACCGCATGATCGCCGACGCCACCCCTTCGGAAGAGGGCGTCCTGGTCAGCACGCTGACGTTTGACAAGGCCGAAGGCGCCAAGGCTGCGGCACCCGTCACCCTCACCGCCGAAAACGCCGTCGCCCAAGTGAAAGCGCGCGAAGTGGACCTGCCCGAAGGCTTGGCCCAGCCCGAAGGCTTGGCCCTGCCCGGCGGCCGGTTGGCCGCCCCGCCCTCGGTCTTTCAGGGTGCCGAAGCTTTTGAGGCGGCCATTCCCGACAAAGCGCAGCGCGAAAAGGCGTTAGCCGGCTTGGTGGATTCCGGCAAGGAAACGCTGGTTTTCTGGAAGTGGAGCGGCAGCGGCCAGGACCGCATCACGGCCGCGGTGGAAGACAAGGACGGCCAATCCCGCGTCGTGTTCACCTGCAAGTTCGGCATGACCCGCGACCTGCGCCCGCACACCCAGGCTTTTGTCATCCCCAACGGCACGCCGTGGGAATACCGTGATGCCAATGGCAAGGTGATCGCCTCCTCCGCCCCGGCCAAGGAAGCCAAGCCGGAAGAAAAAGCGGCTGCCAATGGCGAGGTCACCTGGGACCAATTGGTGGCCATCGTCAACGCCGGCGAAGTGCGGACCGCCTCGCAAACCCACGACCGCCGCGTGTCGGTGACCATGGCCGACGGCAAAACCTACCACGCCACCGAGCCGCAGATTGACATGATCATCCGCCTGGTGCGGAACCACAAGCAGGCCAACCCCGCACCGATTGCCACCGAGTAAACCCATGCCCATCCCCCGCCGCATCCTGGTGGTTGAAGACGACCCGGCCATCCGCGCCGGGGTGTGCGATGCCCTGCGCATGGCCGGCCACACCGTGATGGAGGCCGCCGACGGCGAAGCCGGCTTGCGCAAGGCGTTGGAAAGCGAGGCGGACCTGGTGCTGCTGGATGTGGTCATGCCCAAGCAGGACGGCATCTGGGTTTTGGCGCAGATCCGCCGCGAGCGGCCCACGCTGCCGGTCATCATGCTCACCGCCCGCGGCACCGAGGCCGACCGCGTGCGCGGCCTGTCCACCGGCGCCGACGATTACGTGGTCAAGCCTTTCTCCCTGCGCGAACTGCTGGCCCGCGTGGATGCGGTCTTGCGCCGCAGCCCGGAGCGGGCCCACCCGGTCGAAAGCATCGCCTTTGCCGGCGGCGCATCGGCCGACCTCAAGCGTTGCGCCGCCACGGCTCCCGGCGGTGTGCAGGCCACGCTGTCGGAGCGCGAAGTCGAACTGCTCCGTTACCTCGCCGCGCACCCCGGCCGGGCCATCGCCCGCGACGAGCTGCTCGGCCGCGTGTGGCGGATCACCGGCATCAGCGGCGCCGAAACGCGCACGGTGGACGCCTGCGTGGGCCGCCTGCGCGAGAAATTGGGCGAAGGCGCCATCAGGACCGTGCATGGCAAGGGGTATCTGCTGGAGGCCAAGCCATGACCGCCCGCTTCACCTGGCTTTTTTTCACCCTTGTTTCCGCCACCATCCTGGCCGCGGCCGGGTGGCTTGGCGCCACCGTGTGGGAGCAGGACGCCCGCGAGCAGCGGGCCGGCACTTTGGCCCTGTGGGAGCAGAAGGTTCAGGCGGCCCTTTGGCGGATGGATGCGGCGGCTTCGGCTTTGGTCGCGCGCGAAGCGGCCAGAAGGCCCGAAGAGTTTGCGGTCTTGGCGCGCGGGGGCGCCCCGTTGCAGGATCGCCCGGCCGGCCCGGCGGCTGCGCGTGAGAAAAGTGAAAAAAAGGCGCTTGACCGATCCGCCCCCACGTCTTTGGCAGATGGCGGCGCCCTTTTGCGAAACGATCCCGCCGCGCAGCTTGAAAGCATGCCGCCGGCGGTTGCGGCCGCACCGCCGGCTCCCACCTTGTCCGCGCCGCCGGCCGATCCGCCTGCGGCCGAGAACAAACGGAGCGCGCGTTATTTTTCCAAATCCCTGTCTTCCGAGTCCGACCCCAAGGGCGCACCGCGGTTGAAAGCCGGCGCCCCGGCCCTTGCGCACAGCCCGCCGGCCCAAGGGGTGGCCTTCGCGCCGGCAACCGTTCAGGCGGATGCGGCGCCCGGTGAAATGCCGCCACCATTGCCCGGCGCACCCGCAGCGGTTGCCGAAGCGGCCAAGGCCGCAGTTGAAGCGCCGGCTGCCGCGCCGGAGAGGGCGGATGACGGCGGCGATCTGGCCGCGCTGGCCCGGCGGCTGCCGGCCCTGAAACAGGCGGCC
Source organism: Phycisphaeraceae bacterium (assembly GCA_947471825.1). GTDB lineage: Bacteria > Planctomycetota > Phycisphaerae > Phycisphaerales > Phycisphaeraceae > CANIYR01. Next base: position 6,405 of record CANIYR010000012.1, read on the forward strand.
CAAACCACTGAAAAACAAGCGCCCGTTTATGCGCCCCGGGACCAGGCACTCCAAACGGCCGACAACGGTGCGCAAGCGCAATTGGCGGCGCAGGTGGGCAATTCATACCGGCAGCGCAGCGCGGCCAAGGATGCCATTTACGGCAATTTGGGTGCGCAGGCCGAGGCCGTGCCGGAGCAGGCGCGGGGCTTGCGGGACTCCCCGGCGGTCGGGGCCCTCACGGCGCTGGCGGAAAACCGCGACCTTGTGCTGGCCCGCCGCGTCGGCACGCCGGGCCATGAAACCGTGCAGGGCGTGCGCCTGTCGGCCGCCGCCGTTTCCGATGAATTGCTTGCCTTGGTGCGCGGCGATTTCCCAGCCGCGCGCCTGGAGCCGGAATACGCCTCCCCGCCGCCCAACCTGGCGCGCACCTTGGCGGCCCTGCCGCTGCGCTTTGATCCCGGGGAAACCCCGGTCCTGGTCGTCACATGGACCCCCGTGCGCTCGGCCGTCAGCGTGGCCGGCGCCGCCTTGCTGGTGGCTTTGGGCGCGGTGGCGCTGCTGCTCGCCCGCACGCTGGCCTTGTCGGAGCGGCGGGCCGCGTTTGTTTCGACCATGACCCATGAATTGCGCACCCCGTTGACCACCTTCCGCCTGTACACCGATTTGCTGGAAACCGCGCCGCAAACGGCCGACCGCGCGCGTTACACCCAGGTGCTGGCGCGCGAGGCCGAGCGGCTGTCCCACCTTGTCGAAAATGTGCTGGCGTACGCCCGTCTGGAGCGCGGCCGCAGCAAGCCGGTGCCCAAGGCCCAGGGTGTCGGTGAACTTCTGGCCCCTGCCATCGACCGCCTGCGCGAGCGCGCCGAGCGCGCCGGCTTCACATTGGAAGTCATGCCGCATGACGCCGGTCTCACGGTGCGGGCCGACACCGCGACGGTCGAGCAGATCCTGCTCAACCTGGTGGACAACGCCGGCAAATACGCGGTGGCGGCCGATGACAGGCGCTTGGTACTGACGGCGGACAAGCGCGGCATCACCCTGCGCGACTTCGGTCCGGGGCTTGATCCGGTCATGCAAAAGCGACTGTTCACGCCGTTCTCGCGCAGCGACAAGGAAGCGGCCGGCAACGCGCCGGGCGTGGGTTTGGGCCTGGCTTTGTGCCGGCGCTTGGCGCGTGAAATGGGTGGCGATTTGGTTCACAAGAAAGCGGAGCCGGGCGCGGAATTCACGCTGGTCTTGGGGGAGGGTCGGCTTTAGCCGACCGTAAGCCGCCGTTTCAGGCGGTGCACGACCGAACATGCGGTGTGCCTTTTCCTGGCGTCGCCGTTTTGCGCAAGGGTTCTCGGTCGGCTAAAGCCGACCCTGCTATTTCCTCACCCCGCGGATCGCCAGGAACATCGGGATCTCCCGCCGCACCCGGTTCTCCTCGTGGGCGCGCGGGCCCGGCTCGCTTTCGCGCAGGCTGGTCCATTCTTCCAGCGCGTCAATCAGCAAGCCGGCCTTGGCGAAGGCCGCCACATAAGTCTGGATCGGCCGGTGCCAGGTGACGGTGGAAATCGGATCCGCCCCCTTGGCCACGGCGCCCGGATTCATCACCACCGCGTGATGGTCGGGGGACAAATAGCCTTCCACCTTGCGGAACATTTTGAATTCCACCGGCGCCGCCGCCGGGCCGCCGGCCTTTCTGGCCTTGAGTTCCGCTTCCGCCTTCAAAAGCGAGCCGGGCATGCCGGGCTTCCTGAAGTGCCGTGCGCCCACGGGGGCCTGGCCTTGTTCGCCCCAATGGGTCTGGCCCGGGCTGCGGAAGGCCGGATGCAGCATGACCGCCACAAAACGGCCGTCGCGTTTGAGCAGGTTGGCCACGCCCGAGAGCACCGGCGCCAACGGGTCGATGTTCATGAGAGCCAGCACGCAGGAAGCCATGTCAAAGGGGCCTTCCAGCCCCTCCGCCGCGCCCAGCTTGCGCGCGTCGCCGACCAGAAAGGAAGTCTCGGCGGTCTGGCTGCGGTCGGGCCGGGTGGCGCGCGCGGCCTGGATCAATTGCGGCGAGGCATCCACCCCGGTGGCGGCCACGCCGGCGGCGGCCAGACGGCGAATAAGGCCGCCTTCCCCGCAAGCCACATCCAGGGCGCGCTCGCCTTTTTTCGGTGCGAGCAGGCGGATCACGCTGGGCAGCACCAATTCTTCGTGGTGGTCGCTCTTGCGTTTGGACAGCAAGTCGTCGTACCACGGGGCCACATGGTCCCAGCCGGCTTCATCCTTTGGAGCCGCGTGGGCGCGGGGTTCCGTTTTTGCAATGGGACTCTTTGGCTCCTCCGGCTTGGCCACCTTCTCGACCTTGGCCTTGAAGGCCATCCCGGCCGGGGTGGCGACCAAGCCGGCGCTGATGACCTTGGGCGCGGGAACGGCAGGAGCGGCGGGGGCAACGGCTGCCGGGCGGACCGGGGCCGCGCCAGCCAATTCCGGGTTGGCTTCCTTGTGCGCCTTGGCGATGGCCACGGCGTCGAGTTTGGGCTTGGCGTGGATGGACACCGGTTTGGCCGGCACCGGCACCGACATCGGCGGCCAGGCGCCGATTTCCTCGCCCACCGCGATGAAGAATTCGCGCGGCACCGGCGAGTACCACGACATCTCGATGCCGGTCAGCGGGTGGGCCAGCCGCAGGTCGGCCGCGTGCAGCCCGATGCGGCCAAGGGCCGCGTCCTTGGAGCCGTAGAGTTTGTCGCCGCAGATCGGGTGCCCCATCGAAGCCATGTGGGCGCGGATCTGGTGCTTGCGGCCGGTTTCCAGGCGCACCTCAAGCAGGCTGCGGCCGCGTCCCGACGCCACGCATTTCCAGTGGGTCACCGCGCGCTTGGGGGCTCGGCCTGGCTCGGCCAGGGCGTCGTCCTCGATTTCCTCGCGCACTTCCACCTCGCGGGCGCCGACCTGGGCGTCGCTGAGCACCAGCACTTTTTTGGCCGGTCCGGCATCCGCCAGAAAGCCGCTCACAATGCCGCTTTCGCCCTTGGGGATTTCGCCTTCGACCACGGCCGCGTAGCGGCGCGCCACCCGCCGGGTCTGCAGGTCGTCCTTCAAGCGCAGGAAAGCGTCGCCTGTGAGCGCGAACACCATCACGCCGGAGACTTCGCGGTCGAGCCGGTGAATGATCCAGGCCGGCCGGCTATCGCGGTCGGCCCCGCGCTTCGGACCTGTGCTCCGCGAGGCCGGACCATCTATTTTGGCCCAGGCCTTGACCACGTCGAAGATGCTGTCCCCCACCTGGTCGCCCATGCGCGCCGAGAGCAGACCGGCGGGTTTTTCAAGGATTGCCAGTGCGCCATCATGGTGGATGAGGCGAACGGAAAGCCCGAGGTCTTCGCCTCGGGCTTGGGTGTTGGACGGATTTTTGCGGGGGGAGGTGCGGGCCATGGGGGGATTGTAGGCGTTGCATGGCAAAGGCCTTGGCGCGGTTTTTCATTCGTGTTGCCTGGCTGCGAACAGCGGTGTTTTGTCAAACTGCGCGGTCATCCATGCGCTTTTCAACCCCTCGATGTGAAAATGTCCCGGCGGAAGGCCGCCAAGCCAATCGTGATCACCCGCATCACCGCCGTGGGCGCTTCGGGGCCCCCTTGCAACCCAAGGGGGCGGCACCCTGACTACAGCATCCATTCCACCACCGCCGGTGCGGCCCGCCATGCCGCGGCGGTGATTGCTCCGGCGATGGCCAGGCCCATGCCCACCACCAGCCCCAGCTCCACCATGAGCAGCAGCCCCACCGTGTGCTTGGCGGCGCCGATGCGCAGCAAGGTGTCGCGTTCAGCCCCGCGCAGGCGCATTGAAAGGTTGAACACCAGGCCGAGGACCAGCAGGCACGAGCCGGCCACCACCAAAAGCCCGAGGTTGAAGAAGCGCTCGATGCGGAACACCATCTCCAAAAGTTCGGCAACCACCGCGGCCGAATCCAGCGCTTGCGCGCGGCGGGCCGGTTGATTCCAGCGGTCTGCCAGGATGGTGCCGGCCTTTTCGGTGGCCGGCATGACGATCACCGCCGTCAGCGGAAAATCCTTCGGGTCGCCGTGGAAATGGAACGAAGCCAGGTTTTCGGGCGTCACTTCCACAAAGGAACGCACGGCGGCGCTGGCGGTCAGGTTGGCACCGTCTTTTTTGAGCAATTTGGCCGGGTCGGCCGCCGCCACATCATCATGGCCGTGACCCAGGCCCCCGACGATCCAGCCGGTTCTCAAATCCACGAAAACCGCGCGGTCATCGGCCGAGCCGGTGGGGGCCAAAACGCCGGTCACATGCAGGCGCATGGGCGGGTTTTTGGCAAGGTCAAACAGGCTTTCCTGGTCGGTGAGCAGGGCGTCGCCGGGTTTGAGGCCAAGGGTCCTGGCCGCTTGCGCCCCCAGCACCGCATCGCCCAGCACACCGGGCAAACGGCCGGCCGCCGGGCGCAAGCCGCGGTATTCCAGGTATTCCAGGGTGGTGCCGACCAGGGGATGGCCGCCTGCGCTGTGGGCGTTGTGCAAGGGGAACACCTGCGCCCCCATGCCATTCCGCATGCGGGCCTCTTCGGATTGGGCAATGGCTTCAAAAACACCGAAGGGCAGCGCTGCCATGCGGCCCTTCCGGTGATAGAGCGCCGCCAGCGCCAGGTCAAAACGGCCGCCGGGCGCGCCGATCACCAAGGGTGTGGTTTTCGCGCGCGAGGAGAGCGCGCCTTCAAAGACGCGCACGCCGGTGAACACCACCGCCGGCAATGCGCAAATGATGGCCACCGCCGCCACCAGGGCCAGCGTGCGGATGCGGTGGAAGAGGGCATAACGCAGGGCGAGGAACAGGAAGCGGTTCACGGGCGGCCCCCCCGCTCCTGGGCCAGATCCCGCATGTTCACCACGCGGTCGAAGCGGGACAGCTGCGCGGTGTCGTGGGTCAGGCAGACGAGCGTGGCGCCTTCTTCCCGCACCAGTTGGAAGAACAGGTCGAGTGCCGGGCCGGCGGAAGCGGCATCCAGGCTGCTGGTTGGTTCGTCGGCCAGCACCACCGGCGGCGCGGCAACCAGGGCACGGCAGATGCCCGCGCGCTGGCGCTCGCCCTGCGAAAGGGTGCCGGGCAAGCGGTGCGCCTTGCCGGCCAAACCCACGCGGGCCAACAGGCCGCCGGCGCGCATGCGGGCGGCGGCATCGACGCGTGCATCCGCCAAACGCAACGGCAGCAGGATGTTTTCCTCCAGCGTCAAATATTCAAGCAGTTCGACGCGTTGGAACACCTGGCCGATTTTGGCCAAACGGAAGGCCCGTCGGGCCGGTTCGCCAAGGCCGGTCACGGCAACGCCGTCCACCGTGATCTCGCCGGCCTGCGGCGTTTCGATGCCGGCCAAAAGCGAGAGCAGCGTGGTCTTGCCGGATCCGCTGGGGCCGACCACCGCGACCGCTTCGCCGCCGGAAACCGCGAATGCCGCCACCTCCAGTGAAAAACCGCCGCCATCGTGCGCGGGATAGGAGAAGCGGATGTGGCGGGCGGTGATCATGGGTTGCCGGGTCCCGGTGTTTTCACGGTGGAATCCGGCGCGGTTGCCGGCGGCGTTTGGGTTTGTTCTTCCAACGGTTTTTCCGCCGTCACCGCACAGCCGGTGATTTTCCAGCGCTGGCCCCCCGCATCGGCGCACGGGGCCAGTGTGCAATCGGCTTCGTAGGCGTTGGCGCGCACATGGGTGTGACCCCAGTGGCTCACCTTGCCGCGCACCTGCCAGGCGCAGTGCAGGACGAGGGTGCCGGTTTCGCCGGACCCGGCCGGTTTCAGTTCTGCGCCGGTGACGTCCACCTTTTCAACCTGGCAAACGGCCCCGCCGCCCTCGGTGTCGTCGAGCACCAGGCTGCCGTGCACGTCGCGGTAGATTTTTTCCAAGAGCGGCCCGTCCACGCAATGCGCCAGGGCGTCGTAGATCTGCGCGTCCTTGTTGTGGTCGAAGGCCCTGTACACCCCGTGCAGCAGGCCGTCCAGGATGACCCGGGCCTGCGCCCCGTCCGGGCGCGCGGGCTGTTTTTGGAAGGGCGAATCGGTGCGCACGGCCCCGATGCCGGCTTGCCATGCATAGGCGCCCGCACCCAGGCCGGCCAGCAGAACCGCCACCGCCACCGCCCGGTTCTTGCGCCACAGGACCGACGCGCCGGCCAGGCCGCCGAAAACGGCCAGCAGGGCGCCCGCCGGAATCACCCACACCACCGGCTCCCACTTTTGCGATATCAAAGCCGTTTCCGGCGGCGCCGCCACGGCCGAAGAATGCCACACCCACTCCGGCTCGGCGGCCGTCAGATCCGTGATGCGGTGCTTGTCGTCATGGAAGAAGGCCAGCGACACCGGCGGCTGGGCCAGCGCGCCATCGGTGGTGTTGCGCACGATGAAGCGGCGCCAGCGCACGGACACGGTTTGCGGCGCGGCCTTCAGCGGATAGCGCAGCAGGATCTTGACCCCGGTGGTGTGCTTGAGCAGGTTGTCGTCCGCGTCGGCGCAGCCCTTGGCGAAACCCGGGAAGGGCCGGTTCTCCGGCCAAGCATTTGAGCGGGCCTCCATCGCCACCACCTCCGGCCTGACCGTTTCGCCGTCGGCCAGCACCGGGTTGTTGTAGGCCATCCAGCCGGTGACGGAGGCCCGGCAGTCAGCTTCCTTTTCAGCCAGGCCTGCCAGCATGGTTTGCTCGCCGTAAAGTTCGTTCATCAGAAACCAGGCCGGGATGTACACCGTCTGCTCCAGCCGGTCGTCGAACAGGTCGCAGGTGGTGGTGAGGGTGTAATCCTCGTCGCTGGCATGCGCCCACGCGCGGGCGGGGAACACGCAAACAAGCAGCAAGGTGAACAGGGCGATGAGGCGGCGCATGGGGGCATCTTATGCGCGCCCCGGCGGCGCATAAGATGCCCCCATGGATCACCGCATTCTTCCCGTTTTGATTGTCCACGACGGCAAGCCCGGCCACCGTTCGCAGGCCGAAGGCCTGTCCTTTGCCCTGGCCCGCCTGCGCGAGGCGGTGTGCTGGGAGCACAACATCGCGGAGAAATCCACCTTTCCGCAAATGGACGAGCCGCCCAAGCTGGTGGTGTCGGTGGGGCGCCACTGCGCCGCCGATGCGCTGCGCTACGCCAAACGTTTTGGCGCCAAAAAAGTGGCGCTCATGAATCCGGGCTGGTGGAAGCGCCGGCAATTCGACCTGTGCGTGGTGCCCAAGCACGACGATTTGATGGAAGGCCCCCGAATCATCACGACCGACGGGGCCTTGAACGCGGTGTCCGCCAGGCCCGATGACGCACCCATGGGGCAGGGGCTGATCCTGATCGGCGGCCCCAGCGCCCACCACGGCTGGGACGGGGCGCGGATGCTGGCCCAGTTGCGGTCTGTGCTTGAAAATTCACCCGGGGTCTCTTCATTCCAGGCCACATCCTCGCGCCGCACGCCGCCGGAAACGGTGGCGGCCCTGCGCCAATTGGCGCTGGATTCGGGCACCCGCTTCAATTTCACCCCGGCCGACGAGACGCCGCGCGGCTGGGTACCCCGGCAGTTGGGCCAATGCGGCACCTGCTGGGTGACCGAGGATTCCGTTTCAATGGTCTACGAGGCGCTGTCGGCCGGCGCGGCGGTCGGCCTTTTGGAAGTCCCTCTGGCCGGTCGTCAACCTGGCCGGGTGGCCCGCGGGGTGCGTGCGCTCGTTGCCCGCGGCATGGTGGCCGCCTTCAAGGACTGGCAGGCCGGCCAAGCGCTGGTCCGCCACGAACCGCTGCGCGAGGCCGAGCGGGTGGCGCAGGCCATTTTGGAAAAGTGGCCGGAACTTTAAAGGAGGGCCGGTTCTGGCCAGACCTTTTCCACATGCATGACGCCCATTGCCATTTCGACCTTTACCCCGACCCCCGCGCCGCCTGCGCGCAAGCGGCCGGAATGCCCGCCATTCTGGTCACAACCAAGCCGTCCGCATTTCAAAGGGCCTGCGCACTGGCCGGGGATTTTCCGGCCATCCATCCGGCTTTGGGCCTCATTCCGCAGGAAGCGGCGGCGTTGGAAGCGCATTTGCCGCTCTTCCTTGACCTGCTGCCGCGCGCACGGTTCGTCGGTGAAATCGGCTTGGATGGCGTGTCGCCGGATCCCGCCGGCCAAGCGGCGCAATCCCGCGTGTTCGCGGCCGTTTTGGACGCCTGCGCCAAGGCGGGCGGCAAGGTGCTTTCCATCCATTCACGCCGGGCGGCCACACCCGTGCTTGATGCGTTGGCGGCACATGGCGCGGCTTTCCCAGGCGCGGTGATCCTGCATTGGTTCAGCGGCAATGCGGCGGAATTGGTCCGTGCCACCGGTATGGGCTGTTTTTTTTCGGTCAATCCGGCGATGGTGAAATCCGCCAATGGCCGGGCGCTTGTGCGTGGCATGCCGCGCGACCGGGTGGTTTTGGAAAGCGACGGGCCGTTTGTCGAGGTTGACGGCCGCCCGGCAGCACCCGCCGACGGGGGTTTGGTCGTGGCCCACCTGGCAGGGTTGTGGGGGATGAGCCGGGAAGCGGCCGAAGGGTTGATGGACGCGAATTTCGCGCGCGCGGTGGGAAATTGAAAAACCGACCCCCGGGGGGGATGTCCTCGGGCTGCGCCTTGCGGAAGAGGGCGTGGGGAGCGCTTATTTTTGCCGGCTGACGCCGGCGGGCCCGCGAACCCCCGATACGCCGCGCTACGCGCGGCTTCGGGTGTTTGATTCCCCCAATCAAGTGAAAAACCGACGGCCCTTGGGGGCCGTCGGTTTTTCAGCGGAGAGGGGGGGATTCGAACCCCCGATACGGTTTTAGCCGTATACCCGTTTAGCAAACGGGCGCTTTCGGCCACTCAGCCACCTCTCCGGGGGCGGGGATTGTAACGAGAACCCATCGCCATGGCACCCCTGTCCCTTGGCGGGGTTTGATTCATTACACTGCGGGCCTATGCGCATCCTTTACCCTTGCCTTGTTGCATTGCTTTGCCCATGCCTTGGTCTTGCGGCCTGCATGTCGTTCAAGGGCGATCCGCAACCCCCGCCCCCGCCGTCGGTTTTTGGCCAGCAGGCGTGGACCCCTGCGGCGGAAAGCATTTCGATTCACCCAGCGACGCGTGCAACGGTGCGCGGGGAGCAGCGGGTGCTCGATGTGCGCGTGCGCTTGATCGATGCGCTGGGGGATTACACCAAGGCTTCCGGCCAATGGCGGTTTGAATTGCATGCGGTGGAGGGCCGGCAGACCGAAGGCAATTACACATTGCTGGGTTTGTGGAACGACAAGGTGCTGTCATTGCCGGAGCATCGGATGCATTTTGATGCGGCCACCCGGTCATACCGATTTCAGTTGCCTGTGGAGCAAGCGCTCCCCAGCAAGCCGCTGCGGCTACTGGCTGTTTTTACCGCAGAAGGTAATAATTATAGAATTGCAGATGAGTTAGACATACAAATGGAGAAGTAAAAGAGGGGTTGAGGATGGTGAGATAAAAAGCATCGCCTATTTTTTAAGCATAATTGATGCTTCCCGCACCGTAAAAAGACAACTTAGGTTGCTGTTGTTTATTTGGCATGCAGATTGCTAAGGGAGTTGCAGACACAGACACAGGATTTGGTGTTCGGTTTATTTCCTTCCCTCCCCTCCCTTTTCTCTTTTGGAGAACCATGAAAACCGCCCGTTTGCTCCCTGTTGTCGCTGTGTTGGCCGCCCCCGTTTTCGCGCATGCCGAGGATGCCGCGCCGGTGTCGAAAATTCCGCTGCCCATGCTTCAGACCCTTCTTCCGGAATCCGAAAAGCGCGTGTCTTTGTACGGCTGGCTGGAGGCCGGCATCACCGGCAATCCGCAAGGAACCTCGGACAACCAGAATTTCGGCCGCCTGTTTGACGACCGCAACGACGGCCCGATGCTCAACCAGACCGCCCTCAATGTTGAGCGCGCCCTGGCCGCCGAAAAGGGCGAGTGGGATTGGGGCTTCAAGCTCCAGGGGATTTACGGCACCGATGCCCGCTACACCCGCACCTTGGGGTTGGGAGACAACTATGGCACCCAGATGATGCAGGCGGATCTGGTCGAGGCCTTCGCTTCGCTCCATGCCCCCGTCCTCACCGAAGGCGGCGTGGATTTCAAGGTCGGCAAATTCGCCACCCTCAACGGGCTTGAAACCATTGATCCGCGCACCAATTTCTTCTATTCGCATTCCTACATTTTCAATTTCGGCCCCTTCACCCATGTCGGCATCCTGTCCACCACCCACCTGCCGGAAGGGTTTGACTTCTACGCCGGCGTGACCCGCGGCGCCAGCCCGACCAGCTTGGATGACAACAACCGCGCCGGCGCCTTCCACGGCGGCTTCGGCTACACCGCCGAGAAGTATTCGGTCATCGCCGCCACCCACATCGGCCCGGAAACCAACGGCAACACCCGCGATTTGCGCTCCTTCACCAATGTGGTGCTCAATGTCAAGGCCACGGATGCGCTCACCTTTTCCACCGACATTTCCTACATGCAGGACAACGCCGGCGCCGGCGCCAAGGCTTACGGCCTGGCCCAGTACGCCACCTATGCGATCAGCGGCGACCTTTCGGTCGGCCTGCGCGCGGAAATCTTCTGCGACCAGGAAGGCTTCTTTGTCGCCCAGCAGGGCAAGAACGACGATTTCATGAACTTCGCCAACGCCGAAGGCCCGATCGACCCGCGCACCGTCGGCGGCGGCAAGACCACCTACGGCGCCCTCACCCTGGGCCTCAACTGGAAGGTCGATCCCCGCCTGACCATCCGCCCGGAAGTCCGCTACGACTACGCGCTGGACAACAACAAGCCGTTCAATGACAGCGCCAGCTGCCACCAGGCCACGGTGGCGGTGGATGCCATTTTCACCTTCTGATCAAAACCGTTTTTTCCAATCTTTCGACCTTTTTCGGAGACCTTTCCACGATGAACTCTCGCTTTAAAATGGGATCCCCCCTCCTGGCCCTGGCCGCCGCCGCCTTGGCGCCCGCCATCGCCTTTGCCCAGGACGCGGCCACTGCCGTCGCCCCCGCCGTTGACGCGGCCGTGGCGGCGGCGGCCCCCGCCCCCGCCGCCCCTCCCGCCATCGACACCGGCACCACCGCCTGGATGCTCACCTCGATCTGCCTGGTGCTGCTCATGGTGCCCGGCCTCGCCCTGTTTTACGCCGGTTTGGTGCGCACCAAGAATGTCCTGGGCACCATGATGCACTCCTTCATCGCCATGGCCATCATCGGCGTGATGTGGGTGGTGGTCGGTTACGCCATGTGCTTTGGCGACACCATCGGCGGCGTGATCGGCTGGAACCCGGCCTACCTCGGCTTGTCCGGCATTGACGCCAAGGACGGCGGCACCTTCACCATGGCCGGGGTCACCATCCCGCACTTTGTGTACATCATGTTCCAGGGCAAATTCGCCATCATCACCCCGGCGCTCATCGCCGGCGCCTTCGCCGAGCGCGTGAAGTTCAGCTCCTACTGCGTCTTCATCCTGCTCTGGTCGCTTCTGGTGTACTGCCCCCTGTGCCACATCATCTGGGGCGCCGGCTTCCTCTCCTGCAAGAACATCGACCTGGCGGGCGGCACGGTCATCCACATTGCCGCGGGCATTGCCGGCCTGGTCGCCGCCCTGTATCTGGGCGCCCGCCGCGGCTACCCCAAGCAGACCATGAGCCCCAACAACCTGACCATGACCCTCTTGGGCGCGGGTCTCCTGTGGGTCGGCTGGTTCGGTTTCAACTCGGGTTCGACCATCCAGTCGGGCCTCGACACCGGCCGCGCCCTGGCCATGACCCAGATTGCCGCCGCCGCCGGCGCCCTGTCGTGGGTCGTGCTTGAAGGCATCATCCACAAGAAGGCCACCTCGCTCGGCTTTGTTTCCGGCATGCTGGCCGGCCTGGTCGCCATCACCCCGGCCGCCAACGCGGTGACCCCGTTTGGCGCCCTGATGCTCGGCCTCATCCCGACGGTCATCTGCTACTTCGCGGTGCAGATGAAGAACAAGCTCGGCTACGACGATTCCCTCGACGTGTTCGGCATCCATGGCGTGGCCGGCATCGTTGGCGCCATCGGCCTCATGTTCTTCCTGCGCACCGAGCCCAAGAACATCGCTTCGACCTGCGCCGACACTTGGGGCGGCCAGATGGTTTACCAGTTGGAGGGCGTGGCCCTGTCCATCGCCGTCTCCGGCGTCCTGACCCTGGTGCTGCTGTTCGTCATCAACAAGGTCATGGGCTTCCGCCTGTCGGCCGAAGCCGAACAGGCCGGCATGGACCATGCCTTGCACGGCGAGCATGGTTACGGCCTGCTCAACCTGAACTGAACCTGTTTCCGCCCCCCTTCCGTCACATTTTCACTCCCTTTTTCGGGAAAGACCATGAAACTCATCATCGCCATCATCCAGCCTGACAAACTTGACGCCGTGCGCCAGGCGCTCATCGACGCGGAAATCACCCGCATCACCGTTTCCCGCTGCACCGGCCACGGCCGCCAGGAAGACATCGACCTGTACCGCGGCCAGGAAGTGTCACCCAACCTGATCCCCAAGGCCCGCATCGAAATCGCCGTCAACGACGGCTTTGAGAAGGTCACCGTGGACACCATCATCAAGGCCGCCCGCCACGGCGACGGCAAGTTGGGCGACGGCAAGATTTTCGTCCAGGATTTGGTCCGCTGCATCCGCATCCGCACCGGCGAAGAAGGTGGCGAAGCCATCTGAAGCCCTGCGGCATCCCTTACATACCCACCCACACACATACGCATTCCAACAACCCACCGGCAACGGTGGGTTTTCTTCATGGCGGTCTTTTTCGGTTTCGCAGCCGGCTGTTGCATCCCGCCAAAACTTCATAAACTCTCCTTCATATGCTTGATGCCATCATTTTTGATTTCGACGGGGTGGTTGTGGATTCCGAACCCATTCACTTCAACGCGTTCACCCTCATCGCCCAAAAGCGGCATTTGTCCTTTCCGGCCACCTTTGAGGGGTACAAATCCCAGGGGTTCATCGGTTAC
>CANIYR010000013.1 GCA_947471825.1 Phycisphaeraceae bacterium
GCAGCTTCCAACCCTTGGAACCTGATCAACAAAGGCTTCGGCCCCAGTTGCGTAGGGAGGCGAACCCCTGAATGCCATTTTTCAGAGCCATTCGCTTCCTTCCTCCGTCTTTTTAGGAAAGAAGCCCCATGTCCACCCTCCCCTACACGCTCCCCCCCATTGGCGGCAACCCAGGCTCCTCGGCCGGTGTCACCACGCCCGGCTCGTTCGCCAACAAGTCGCAGATATTCCCAGGCATCGCCGGCGCTTTGTCGTTCTCCAGCCCCAACACGCCCGGCATGCCGAACCCATCCAACAAGACCGCCTGGGACTTCATGCCCCTGGATTGGAAATGCCTGGTGGCCATCGATGAAACCCCGTGGTCGCCCGGTTGCAAGCCCCGTGCCCACGAAACGCACACCGCCTGGCAGGCCCCGGCCGGCTTCGAGCCCATGACCCAGTTGGAATTCGCCCGCTTGGGGCAAATCACGCCGCAAATGGTGCGCGTGGCCGAGCGCGAGCCGCACCTCACCCCGACCCAGGTGCGCGACGAGATCGCCGCCGGCCGCATGGTGATCCCGGCCAACAAGGGCCACTTGAAATACAAGTTGGATCCGATGGCCATCGGCCGCGCGAGCAAGACCAAGATCAACGCCAACATGGGCGCTTCGCCGGTGTCGTCCTCAACCGATGAAGAGGTGGAAAAACTGCAATGGGCCGAACGCTGGGGCGCCGACACGGTGATGGATCTTTCAACCGGCGGCGATTTGGACGCCACCCGCGCAGCCATCATTGCAAACTCCACCACCCCCATCGGCACGGTGCCGATCTACTCGATGATCATCGGCCGCAAGATCGAGGACTTGAACGAGGAAATCATCCTGGCCGCGCTGGAATTGCAGGCAGCCCAAGGCGTGGACTACTTCACCATCCATGCGGGCCTGCTCAAGAGCCACCTCAAATTCGCCAAGAACCGCCTGATAGGCCTTGTCTCGCGCGGCGGCTCGATGCTGGCCAAGTGGATGCTGACCCACAACGCCGAAAACCCGATGAACACGCTGTGGGAAAAGATCTGCGATGTGATGCGCCCCTACGACGTGACGTTCTCCATCGGCGATGGCTGCCGGCCGGGCGGTTTGGCAGACGCCACCGACGCCCTGCAGTTGGCTGAATTGGTCGAGATCGGCAAACTCACCGAGCGCGCCTGGCGCAAGGGCATCCAGGTGATGGTTGAGGGCCCGGGCCATATGCCCTTTGACCAGATTGAATACAACATGAAACTGCAGCGCACGCTTTGCCACGGCGCGCCGTTCTATGTGCTGGGGCCCTTGACCACCGACATGTTCCCCGGCTACGACCACATCACCAGTTGCATCGGCGCCACCGCCGCCGGCTACCATGGCGCCTCCATGCTCTGCTATGTGACCCCCAAGGAGCACCTGGGCCTGCCGAAAAAGGACGACGTGAAGCAGGGCTGCGTGGCCTACAAGATCGCCGCCCACGCCGCCGACATTGCCCTCGGCATCCCGCAGACCCGCGACCGCGACGACGACCTGACCCGCGCCCGGGCCGCGCTCAACTGGCAGAAGCATTTCGACCTGTCCTTCGACCCCGACACCGCGCGGGCCTTCCACGACGAGGATCTGGATGTGGACACCGACTTCTGCGCCATGTGCGGCCACGATTGGTGCTCGGTCCGCATCAGCAAGGAAATCCAGGAATGGGCCAGCGGCAAGGAAGAGGGATTCGGCCGCGGCAAGACCGTGAAGTCGGCCGCCCTCACCCCCGAGCAGGCGGAAATCCTCGAAAAACGCGGTGTCTTGTCGCCGGAGGAAATCCACAAACTGGCCAGCAAGACCAAGGGCAAGGTCGGCAAGACCGAGGAAGGCAAGGCCAACTGCCACAGCGACTACGTGGACCCGGAGGCGGCCAAGAAACTGCAGGGCGCCGAAAAGCTTGTGCAGGTGGATGTGCGGCCGGCCCTCGGGCTGGCCAAGACGGTGTCGATCATCTGAAACTGTGGAAAGCGGCCAAAAGGCCGCTTTTTCTTTGGGCATGTGCCGAAAGCGGCAATAATCCCCCAGCCCCGGCGTTGACCTGTCCCCCTTTTTCCGGCAATCCCCATGCGCAAAACCGCCCCCTTCATGCTTCTGGCCGCCTGCCTCGCCCTCTCCGCCGGCGCACAGGATGCCGATGGCCGGCTGTGGAGCGCAGGGTCGGATGCCGCCAAGGTCTGCGCCCCCTGCCTCGACGATTACCTGATCGTGCCCGAATGGAGCCCCAGGTGCGGCAGCTCGCGCGGCGTCACGGCCGAGGAGATGCGCAAAAAACTGGCCACCGAATACACCCTGCGCGACAACGGCAAGTCTGAAAAGCACGCCTCCGCCCCCGACGACGACGAAGTGCGCGCCGCCGACGCGCTGCGCACGCTGGAGCCCGGCGACTACGGCTGGCTGCACACGGTGGAGGTGGTCAAGGTGGTGGGTGACAATGAAATGCTGGTGAAAAACCTGACCTTGGTTGACGCCAAAAGCGCGGAAGCAGACCTGAAGGCGTTCACCGCCAAAATCTCCGACAAAGCCGAACAGCAACTGGCGGCCGTGAAAAAAGACTACGGGCTGCGCATCGACAAGCTGGAGGCGGACAAGAAAAAATGGGATGCCTGGCGCAGCTACGGCAAAAGCGTCTCGGAAGGCAAAACGAGCGGCAACACCCAAGGCGACCCGGTGCGCGCCAAAATCGAGGAAATAGCCAAGCAGATCAAGGAGCTGGAGCGCCAGGAAGCCACCGCCAAAAGCGACCTCTCCAACAACAAAAAGGAAATCCTGGATGCCGCCAAGGAGCGCGCGCAGGCGCGCCGCGACGCCGACAAGGTGCAGAAGAAATTCCGCAAGGAGTTCGGCCAGACTTTCCGCTTGGTGGGTTTTTCGACGGCCAAGTTGCGCGCCGGCGACAGTTACGCCGGGCCCAAGGGCAACGGCCTGCAGTTGGCCGTCGCCTGGGGCGGCAAAACCGGCGAGAAAGTGCTGGCCTCGGTGGATTTGCTGCAAAAGCCGGTCGACGCGGCCGGCCTGAAGGCGCTCCTGGCCAAGCGCAAGGTGACGCCGGCCGATTTCCTTGCGCAGATGACCGCGGCGAAAAAAGGCAAGAACGGCGATGCTGCGGCACTGGCCGCGCGGCGCGGCATGGCGGATTTGATGCGGAAGTGAAGCGCCACCGGCTGCCGGGATAGGCTCTAAAATCCGGCCTTCATTCCCCCGGATCCCGCCCCATCATGACCCACCTTCCCACTGACTTCCGCACCGATTTTCTCGCCTTTGCCGCCGGCGCCGATGTGCTGCGCTTCGGCTCGTTTGTCACCAAGGCCGGCCGCACCTCGCCGTATTTCTTCAACGCCGGCCTGTTCGACGACGGCCTGAAACTGATGCGCCTGGGCGGCTTTTACGCCGACGCCGTGCAGGCCTCCGGATTGGATTTTGACGTGCTGTTCGGCCCGGCCTACAAGGGCATCCCGCTGGTGTCGTCGGTGGCGGTGGCGCTGGCCTCGCGCGGGGTCAACCTGCCCTTTGCCTACAACCGCAAGGAGGCCAAGGACCACGGCGAGGGCGGCAGCCTGGTCGGGGCCCCGATGAAGGGCCGGCGCGTGCTGATCGTGGACGATGTGATCTCCGCCGGCACCGCCGTGCGCGAAAGCATCGAAACCGTCAAGGCCGCCGGCGGGACCCCGGCGGGCGTCCTCATCGCGCTCGACCGCCAGGAGCGCGGCACCGGCAGCCTGTCTGCGGTGCAGGAAGTCGGGCAGAACTTCGGCTTACCCGTCATCGCCATCGCCACCTTGGCCGACCTGTTGCGCCTGGCTGCGCAAAAACCCGAACTGGCCCCGCACAGGGCGGCCATCGAAGCCTACCGGGCGCAATACGGGGTGTGACGCGGCTTTTTCCCCCGGTTGTAATGCCACCGCCCCCCCCAGCGTCCCATTTCTTCCCGACTCCACCTCCAACCCCCACACCCATGTCCATTTCACGCCGCGACTTCCTGAAAACCACCGGGCTCGCCGCCGGGGCCACCGCCTCCGCATCCCTGATTCCCGCGGGCCTCTCCCGCGCCGAGGGCGCCCCCAAAGCCGACGCCAGCCCCGCCGCCCCGGCCGCCGAGAAAAAGTTGCGCCTGGCCATCATCGGTTGCGGCGGCCAAGGCGGCGCCGACCTGGGCGGCATGGCCAGCCACCCGCGACTGCTCTTGGTGGCCGCCTGCGACCCCGACAAGAACAAACGCGAGGGCACCGCCCGCCACTACGGCGAACGCCAAAAAACCGAGGTCAAGGCTTACAGCGACTACCGCAACATGTTCCGCGAGATGAAGGGGCAGATTGATGGCGTGTTGGTGGCCACCACCGACCACATGCACGCGCCGATCGGCTTGCTCGCCATGAGCCTTGGCATCCATGTTTACGGCCAGAAGCCGCTGGCCCGCACCATCGGCGAATGCCGCGCCATGACCGAGATGGCCGCCAAGACCAAGGTGATCACCCAGATGGGCATCCAAATCCATTCCAGCGACATCTACCTGACCACCCGCAAGTGGATCCGCGAGGGCGTGATCGGCAAGGTGAAGTCGGTCTCGTCCAACATGTGCGGCAACAAGCCTTGGGGCGGCATGGTGAATTTCACCGTGGCCCCCGCACCCGAAAGCCTGGACTGGGACCGCTACATCGGCGTCTCGGCCGGCCAGCCCTACAGCAACGAAGTCCATCCCGGCAACTGGCGCAAGTGGGTTTCCTTCGGCTCGGGCATCCAGGGCGACATGGCCTGCCATGTGTTCGACCCCGTTTACATGGCCACCGGCCTTGGCGCCCCGACCAAGGCGGTCTCGTTTGGCCCGCTGCCGCCGGACGACCGCTTCTTCGCCTTCGACAACGATGTCGAATACACCTTCCCCGGCACCGAGCAGACCGCCGGCGACATCAAGTTGCGTTGGCGCAGCGGCAAGATCTACCCGCCCAAGGGCATGCACCCCGGCATCGAGGCCCCGCACTCCGGCTCGCTCATCATCGGCGAAAAGGGCGCGCTGTCCATCCCGCACATGGCCTTCCCCACGGTGGTGGACGCCAACGGCAACAAGCTGGAGCGCAAGGATCTTCCCGCACCGGCCGCGGGCCGGAACCATTACCACGACTGGATTGATGCCGTGCTGACCAATGACCAGGCCAAGGCCACCGCCGGCTTCGCCTACGCCGGCCCGATGACCGAAGCCGTGCTGATGGGCCTGGCCATCAACCACGCCCCCAACAAGGAATTCACCTGGGATGCCGCCAACTGCAAGTTCACGGGCGAAGGCAAGGAAGTGGAGAAGGCCAACGCGCTGGTGCACCCGGCCTACCGCAAGGGCTGGACCGCGCCGGGCATGTGATCCAATGGGGCGCGGACACTCCTGTCCGCGGAAAAAACAGATTCCAAGAACAGCGCGCGCCGCACCTGCGGCGCGCGCTGTTCTTGGGGGACGGACACGGGCATCGCGGACAGGAGTGTCCACGCTCCCTTGACTACCATGCACGCATGTCCGCCGACTTCCCCGCCCTCGCCCACGGCATTTACTTCGACCACGCCGCCGTTGCCCCGCTGCCCCGCTGCGCGGCCAAGGCCATGGCGCAGTCGGCACTCTTGGCCTCGCAGGGGCTGCACGCCGACCAGCCTTGGTACAGCCAGGCCATCCGGGTGCGCCAGCTTGGCGCCCGCATGGTCGGCGCGCGCGGGCCGCACGAGATCGCCTTTGTTCCCAACACCTCCACAGGGCTCGCCACGCTGGCCCTGGCCGGCTTCCGCGGCCGGGGCTGGCATGAAGGCGACCATGTGGTGTGCCTGGCCCATGATTTTCCGGCCAACCGCCTGCCCTGGCTCGCCCTGCGCGCGCAAGGTGTCAAGGTGGACGAGGTCATGCCGGATGCGGCCGGCCTGACCGGCACCCAGGCGGTCATCAACGCCATCACCAACCACACCCGCGTGGTGGCCGTTCCGCATGTGATGTATTCCACCGGCGAGCGGCTGGACCTGGCTGAAATCAGCAAGGTGGCGCACTTGGCCGGGGCGTGGCTTTGCGTGGATGCCATCCAATCCGTCGGCGCCATGCCGGTGGATGTGGTGAAGGACGGCGTGGACTTCCTGGTGGCCGACGGCCACAAATGGATGCTCGGGCCCGAGGGCGCCGGCATTCTCTACTGCCACGAGGATCTGATCCCGCAAATGCCCCCGCCGATCATCGGCTGGATGAACCGCAAGCATGCGCTGGACTTTGATGCGGACAGCCGCCAGTGGCAATCCGACGCGCGGCGCTTCGAACCGGGCACCTGGAATGTGATCGGCCTGCACGGGCTGGGTGCCTCGCTTGAGGTGCTGCTGGAAACCGGCCTGCCGGAAGTCTGGCGCCGCATCGACGCCCTCAACTTGATGCTGCGCGCCGGCCTGCTGGAGCAGGGCTGCAAGATCGTGAGCCCGCGCGCCGAGGCCAAACGTAGCGGCATCGTGGCCTTCACGCCGCCGGGTGAGCCGCACACGCCGGCGGCCTTGGCGGAGGTCCGCGCGCGGTTGAAAATGCGCGGCATTTGTCTGGCGGTGCGTGGGAAATGTCTCCGGGCCAGCCCGCACTTTTACAACACCGAAACCCAGGTGGATGAAGTCCTGTCGGCACTGCGGGCAATCGGAACCGGCTTGTAATAAAAAGAGGATTCCGGCGTCTAGTTATGCATGACGCCGCATCACCGCCCCACCCCCATCCGCCTGCTGGCCGCTTTGGCTGCCATGTCCGCCATGGGCTGCGATCGCAAGCCTGCGGCGACGCCTGCCACGGCTGCCGCCGCATCCGCTGCCGCCGGCCTGCCCAGCCCCGGCCAGAAGATCGACTACAACCGCGATGTGCAGCCGATTTTGTCGAATTACTGCTACCACTGCCACGGCCCGGACACCGGCAGCCGCTACCCCAAGGGCAAGCCCCTGCGCTTTGACATCCGTGACCAGGCGCTGGCTTATGTGAATGCTGACGGCAAGCGCGCCATCGTGCCGGGCAAGCCCGACCAAAGCGAGCTGGTGCGACGCGTGGAAAGCCATGAAGAGGGCGTGCGGATGCCCGACGACAAGGAAAAACTGCTGAACGAAGCGCAGATCAAACTGCTGCGCGAATGGATCAAACAGGGCGCCGAATTTCGCGACCACTGGGCCTTTGAGGCGCCGGTCAAGGCCGCCCTGCCGGCCGTCTCGGATGAAAAATGGTGCAAGACCCCGATGGACCGGTTCATCCTGGCCAAGCTGGATGCCGAAGGCCTCAAACCCAACGCCGAGGCCGACCGCGCCACCCTGATCCGCCGCGTCACGTTGGACCTGACCGGCTTGCTGCCGACCCCCGAAGAAACCGAAGCCTTTGTTGGCGACCCGGCCGGCACCGACGCCGCCTACGCCAAGGTGGTGGACCGCCTGCTCGCCTCCGACGCCTTCGGCGAACACCGCGCCCACTACTGGCTGGACCTCGCCCGTTACGGCGACACCCACGGCATCCATGTGGACCCCTACCGCGCCATCTGGCCGTACCGCGATTTCGTCATCAAGTCGCTCAACGCCGACAAGCCCTTCGACCGCTTCGTCACCGAACAGCTGGCCGGCGACCTCTTGCCCGACGCCACGCTGGATTCCATCGTGGCCACCGGCTTCGTGCGCGCGGGCCTGGCCTCCGGCGAGGGCGGCACCGTGCCGCAGGAACTCTGGTGCAATGTCAAGCGCGAGCGCGCCGAAGCCTTCGGCGTCGCTTTCATGGGGATGACCACCGCCTGCGCGGTCTGCCACGACCACAAGTACGACCCGCTTACCACGGCGGATTTCTACGCGCTCTCGGCCTATTTCGGCAACCTGACCGAGAAGCCCTACCACGACGACAACGACTACTGGCCGCCCTTCCAGGTGCTGCCCCAGACGCAAGACAAGGCCGCCTTCGACGCCGCCCTGGCGCAGAAGGCCAAGGCCCAGGGCGAGCTGGATGCGCTGATGGCGTCCTCCGACGCCGAGGTGGCGGCCTGGCTGAAATCGCCCGCCGGCCCGGGCGCGCAAGTCGCCGCCGGGCTGGTGTCGCGCCTCAAATTGAATGAAGGGTCCGGCACCGACATCCGCGACGCGGTCTCAGGCAAGGCCTACAAGTTCGAGGGCGCCCCGCCGCTGTGGGACGAATACCCGCTCATGTGGGGTTCGTTCCGCCTCGACAACAACACGCGCTTCCTGATTCCGGAAGCCGGCGACTTCGACACCAACCAACCCTTCAGCGTCTCCACCTGGGTGCGCTGGAACGAGGAACCGCTGGGCCAGGGTTCCGGAGCCGGGGGCATCGTCTCGCGCATGGACGGCGCCAACCAGCTGCGCGGCTGGGAACTGGAACTGGCCGGCGGGCGCATCCGCCTGTACCTGATCAATGAGTGGGACAGGAAAGCCATCGCCGTCATCTCGGGCCAGGCTATCCCGCGCACCCAGTGGACGCATGTGGCGGCCACCTATGACGGCTCCGGCAAGGCCGCCGGCGTGCGCATCTACATCGACGGCAAGCCGGTGGGCGTCTCGGTCGAGAAAGACACCTTGGACGGCTCGCTCAAGACCGCCGTGCCGCTTAACCTAGGCCGCCGCGGCGGGCCGGATGCCGGGGCCTCGCCCCTGCGCGGGGCCGGCCTGCAGGATGTGCGCCTGTACAACCGCGTGCTGGCGCCGGAAGAAATGGCCAAGGTCCCGGTGCTGGATCCGTTGGCCGAAACGCTGGCCGCCAAGCCGGATTACCTGGCCGCCCCGGATGCCAAGAACGACCCCGGCTTCAGCAAAACATGGACGCCCTTCGAGCGCGCCGCGGCACGCAAGGCGTTCTTCGCGCAGAATGACAAAGCCAAGGCCATCACGGAGGCCGTCACCAAGGCCCAGGGCGCCATGAACGCGCTCTCCGGCAAGGTGAGCGTGCGGCACTTCCAAGGCGCCAACAACCCGGGTGAAAGCAAGACCGTCAGCGACCTGTTGCAGCAGATCTACGAGGGCAAGGCCGGCGCCGGCACGATGGTTTGCGAAGAGAAGCCCTCGCCCGCCTACGCCCATGTGCTCGCGCGCGGCGAATACGGCAACCTCGGCCAGCGCGTGTACGCGGCCACCCCCGGCTTCCTGCCGCCGCCTCCCAAGGGCGCGCCGGCCAACCGGCTGGGCCTCGCGCAGTGGGTGACCATGAAGGAGAATCCGCTGACCGCCCGCGTGGCGGCCAACCGCATGTGGCAGGAAATGTTCGGCGGCGGGCTGGTTGAAACATCGGAAGATTTCGGCATCGTCGGCGACCGGCCCAGCCACCCCGAGCTGCTCGACTTCCTGGCGGTGGATTTCCAGACCGGCGGCGGCAACGCCGCAGAGGCTTGGAAAATCAAGCGCATGTACCGCGAGCTCGCCCTCTCCATGGCCTACCGCCAGTCGGCCGCCGTGCAACCGGCCGCGGCCGACAAGGATCCGCGCAACCGCCTGTACGCCCGCGGCCCGCGCCACCGCCTGGATGCGGAAGTCCTGCGCGACGCCGCTCTGCAGGCCGCCGGCCTCCTCAACCGCGAAAAAATCGGCGGGCCGAGCTTCATGGGCTACCAGCCGGCCGGCGTGTGGGACAACAGCTACCCCTCCGACACCCACAACTACCACCGCCACACCGGGCCGATGGCCTACCGCCGCAGCGTGTACCAGTTCGTCAAGCGCACCGCCGTGCACCCGGAGCTCGATATCTTCGACGCCACCGACCGCCTGGCCGCCTGTTCGCGCCGCAACCGCACCAACACGCCGCTGGCGGCGCTGGCCATGATGAACAATGCCACCTTCCTCGAAGCGGCGCGGGTCCTTGGCCAGCATGCGCTCGAGCAAGGCGGGTCGGCGGCGGAAACCCGGCTCGACTTCATGGCCAAACGGGTGCTGGGCCGGCCGCTGGCCGCGGATGAGAAAACCGCCTTCGTGGCGCACCTGGCCAAGGTCAAGGCGCTCCTGACGGCGGAAGACGCCAAGAAACTGCTGGCCCAAGGCGACGCCAAGGCGCCGGAAACCCTCGACCCCATCGAGGCCGCCACCTGGATGGGGCTGGCCAGCATGATGCTCAACTCCGACGAATTCCTCAACAAATAATCCCATGTCCACCCCCCACCCCTGCTCCGACCACCACGGCGAAGGCGCCACCCCCTGGGACATGCCCATCCCCCGCGCCCTCAAAGAGGAATGGAAGCGCCTGGCGACCCGCCGCCACTTCCTGCGCCTCTCGGGTGCCACCTTGGGCGGCTTGGGGCTGGCCAGCCTGATGGGCGGCCACACCGCGCGCGCCCAGCAGGCCGGGCACGACACCGGCCCGGCCGGCCTTGGCCAATTGGGCGCGCCCCACGCCACCGCCGGCGCCAAGCGCGTGATCTCGCTGTTCATGGCCGGCGGCCCGCCGCACATGGACATGCTCGACTACAAGCCGGAATTGGCGAAATACAACGGGCAGGACATCCCCGCTTCCATCTTGGGCGCCGACTTCAAGCCCAGCGGCATGACCGCCGGCCAATCGCGCTTCACCACCAAGGCCAGCCCGTTCGGCTTCAAGGCGCACGGCGCCACCGGCCGCTTCGTGAGTGACGCCCTGCCGTGGACGGCCAAGATGATCGACGAGCTGGCCATCATCCATTCAATGTATTCCGACGCCATCAACCATGAGCCGGCCATCATGCTCATGAACACCTCCAACATGGTGCCCGGCCGGCCGGCCCTGGGCTCGTGGGTGTCCTACGGCCTCGGCAGCGCCAACGCCGACCTGCCGTCGTTTGTGGTGCTCAACTCCAACCTGCCCGGCGGCCAGTCCGGCCAGCCGGTCACCCCGCGCCTGTGGTCAAGTTCCTTCCTGCCGACCCAGCATGCGGGCGTGGCCCTGCGCTCCAGCGCCGATTCGGTGCTCTACCTCAAGAACCCGGATGGCATGAGCCGCGACCTGCGCCGCACCCTGATCGACGGCGTGGCGCAAAGCAACGAACGCACCTACCACCAGCTGGGCGACGCCGAGACCCACGCCCGCATCGCGCAGTACGAGATGGCCTTCAACATGCAGATGAGCGTGCCGGAACTCTCGGACCTCTCCAGCGAACCGCAGAGCACCTGGGACCTCTACGGCCCGCAGGCCAAGGTGCCCGGCTCTTTCGCCTACAACTGCCTGATGGCCCGCCGCCTGGCCGAACGC
Organism: Phycisphaeraceae bacterium; assembly: GCA_947471825.1. Lineage (GTDB taxonomy): Bacteria > Planctomycetota > Phycisphaerae > Phycisphaerales > Phycisphaeraceae > CANIYR01. The sequence goes on from CANIYR010000013.1 coordinate 11,218, forward strand.
GGCGTGCGCTTCACCCAGGTTTACCAGCGCGGCTGGGACTTCCATGGCGGCCTGCACGGCGGCATGAACGTCATGTGCGGCGTCACCGACCGCCCCGCCTATGCGCTGGTCACCGACTTGAAACGCCGCGGCCTGCTCGACGACACCTTGGTCGTATGGGGCGGCGAATTCGGCCGCACCACCTACGGCCAAGGCGACGGCCGCGACCACCACGCCAAGTGCTTCACCGCCTGGCTGGCCGGCGGCGGCACCAAGGCCGGCGCCACCTACGGCGCCACCGACGACTTCGCCTTCAACATCGCCAACCCGGATGAAAAAGTCCACCCGCGCGACCTCATCTCCACCATCTGCCAGACCCTGGGCATCGACGCCAAGCGCCTGTCCAAGCGCGTGTCGGGGGTGGACCTGAAGCCGTTCGGGGTGATCGAGGGCAAGGTGCTGCATGAGATTTTGGCGTAAGGGAAAAAGCGGATGAAATGAACAAACCCCCGGTGAAAGCCGGGGGTTTTCTTTGGGGCTAGATTTGGCTTAAATGGCTTTTAAAATTTGGATTATGAGGTCTGTCCCTAAATGGAAAAGGCTTTTTGGGAATGGGTTGCGGCCAGGGGCCTTTTGGGGGAGGGGAAGCGAAAAGCCCGGCGAAGGAGGATCGGGGGAAGGTTGTTTTTTACTCTTTGCCGCCTTGCGGCCTTAGACGAGCCGACCCCAAACACCCCCACCCCAACCCCAGCCAAATCCCCTTGGAAATTCCCCCACCCTTTGTAATGCCGCCCGGGGCCCTCCGTCCCATCCCCACCATGCCCCACAACCCCGCCCGCCGCACCTTCCTCAAAACCTCCTCGCTGGCCGCCGGCGCCGCCCTGATTCCGGCCGGCCTGTCCGCCGCCGGCGCTGCCGCCGCCGATGCAGCACCCGCCCATACTGCGCCAGCCAAGAAAAAACTCCGCCTGGCCTCGGTTGGCATTGGCCGTGGCATCGGCGGCTACGACCTCAACCAGCTCTCCGGCCACCCGGAGGTGCAGGTGGTGGCGGTTTGCGATGTGGATCAGCGCACCCGCGAGGCCCGCTGCAAGCAGCACGGCGCCAAGGGCTACGCCGACTACCGCCACATGCTGCGCGAAATGGCCGGCGAAATCGATGCGGTGCACATCGCCACCCCGGACCACATGCACGCGCCCATCGCGCTGCTCGCCATGTCGCTGGGCAAGGCGCTGTACTGCCAGAAGCCGCTGGCCAACACCGTGTGGGAGGTGCGCGCCATGTCGAAAATGGCCGCTGAAAAGAAACTGATCACGATGATGGGCAACCAGAAGCATGCCGAGGCCGACCCCTGCACCGCCATTGCTTGGATCCAGGCCGGGGTCATCGGCAAGGTGAAGTCGGTGCATTCGCGCATCGCCGGCAAGGATTGGGGCGGCGTGCGCGCCGAAGTGGCGCCGACGCCCGCGCCGGAATGGATGGACTGGGACCGTTACCTCGGCGTCGCCCCGCTGCAGCCCTGGCTTGAGAATGAATTCCACACCATGAACTGGCGCAACCGCGTCGGCTTTGGCGGCGGCACCCAGAGCGACATGGGCTGCCATGTGTTCGACGTGCCTTTCCGCGCCTTGGAACTCACGGCGCCCAAGACGGTGGTGGCGCTGGGGCCCAAGCCGGAACTGAACTCCTTCGCCAAGGACAGCCACACCCGCTACGTGTTCCCGGGGACGAAGTTCACCGTAGGCGATGAGGTGGAATTCAACTACTACTGCGGCGGCATCGACATCCCCAAGGAGTTGCTGGCCGGCATCGCGTCGCCGGCCATGGGCGCGGTGTTCGTCGGCGAAAAGGGCATCCTGTGCTGCCCGCACGCCAACCAGGGCGCATTCCGCGTGGTGAACCTGGATGGCTCCGACATGAAGGACCTGCCGGCCCGCCAGCCGGGCCTCAACGGCGGCAACCACTGGCACAATTTCATCAACGCCGTCCTGAAAGGCGAGCGCACGACCGACCCCATCGACGGGCTGGGCGGCCTCAACTCCGAATCGGCGCAGATGGGCATTTTGGTCAACCACTGGCCCAGCACCGTGTTCCACTGGGATTACGCCACCTGCCAGTTCACCGGCGACGGACCGGAAGTGGCAGCCATCAACCAACTGGTGAAGCCGCGCTACCGCGACGGCTGGACCGCCCCGGGCATCTGAAAAACACGCCGCCGGACTCTGCCGCCGCGCTGGGGTCGCCCCTTGGCTGTCCCGGCGCGGCGGTATCCTACGCCCATGTTCACCGGCATCATCCAGTCCCTCGGCGAGATCCGCTCCGCCTCTGCCACGCCTTTCGGCCGCCGCTTGGTGGTGGATGCGCAAGGCCTGCGCCAAGCCGCCGGCGCGCGCGGCATTTTGGCCGGCGATTCGGTGTGCAACTCCGGCGTGTGCCTCACGGCGGTGGGCAACCAGGCCGCCGATGGCGGGCTCACCTTCGATGTGATTTTTGAAACGCTGCAAAAGACCAGCCTGGGGGCTTGGGGTCCGGGCATCCGCGTCAACCTGGAACTGGCGGTGACGCCCATGCAGCCATTGGGCGGGCACTTCACCCAAGGCCATGTGGATGGCCTGGGCAAGGTGGAAGGCGTCGAAACCGGCGGCGGGGTCTGGCGTATTCGCATCGCACCGGGGGCGGAGGCGATGATGCACATGATCCCGCGCGGCTCGGTGACGGTGGACGGCGTGTCGCTCACGCTGGCCCGCGTGCACGACGACGCGTTCGAAGTGGCGCTGATCCCCGAAACCTTGGAGCGCACAACCCTGGGCGCGCTCAAGGCGGGCGACGCGGTGAACATCGAGTGCGATGTGATCGCCAAGACCCTGGCGCACCAGTTGCTGCGCATGAAGGGAGGGTCGGCTTTGGCCGACCACAACGGCAAGTCCCCCGCCGTGACCGCCGAACTCTGGCGCGATGCCGGTTTTTTCCGCTGATAGAACGCCCATGGTCGGCCAAAGCCGACCCTCCCTTCACCCCCCATGGACATCCCCTCCGCCGCCGCCCTCGCGCACCGCCTGATGGCCGAACACGGCCTCTCTGCCGCCGGCTGGTCGTTCGCCTGGAACCACGGCCGGAGCACGCTGGGCCTGTGCCGCTACACCGGCAAGAAAATCGAACTCTCGGCGCATTTTGTCCTGCGCAACGGCGAGGAGGCGGTGCGCGACACCCTGCTGCACGAAATCGCCCACGCCTTGGCCGGCCACCGCGCCGGCCACGGCCTGGCTTGGAAAATGGCCTGCATGCGCATCGGCGCCAAGCCGGCGCGCACCTGCGGCGACGCCCAGATGCCGCGCGGCAAATGGAAGGCCACCTGCGCCGGCTGCAACACGACCCATCACCGGCACCGCAAACCGGCGGCCGGCGCCACCTACCACTGCCGGACCTGCGGTGCGGAGAAAGGGCGGCTGGTGTTTGCCCCGTGAAACATTGGTCGGGCGCAATGAAAAACGCCGGGCATACCGGCCGTTTTTGATTTCAGAACACAAAACCATCCAAATTCACGCTGGAACCGGTGCCGTCCTTGCCGTCATCGAGCAGGCTGAGTTTGAACAAATCATCTTCCTGGAATGCGGATTCCGGCGAATCATCCATGGCGGGCCCATCGGGAATCAGACTGTGGGAGGCAGCGGGCACGGCTTGGACGGGCTGATGAAGCGAGGGTGCGCGGCTCATGTCAAACAAACCCGTGACATTGGTGTCCGAGCCATCGCCGGGATCATCCGACGGCGGGGAAGCAGGAACAAACGCCGGCAGGTTGCGTTTGGTTTGCAGGATTTTGGATTCGGCGAAACGCGATGCCGAATCCGTGCCGGGGCTGGCAAACAATCCGTCGATGTCGTTGGCGACAAACGATCCGGAACTGGAGGACAAATCCAAGAGGGAACTTGTGCGCGACACTTTGGCGGCATTGTGTTCCTTGGGTTCGAAGGGCAAAGCCACCTTCATCACCGATGGCAAAACCAGGGCCGCGCGCCTGGCTTCCTTGGCCGCATATTCTTCGGGGGTGGTGACGATGTGCACCGAACGGCATTTGTTGCAACGAACTTTCTTGCCAATGAGACCATCGGGCACGCCCAAGCGCTGTTGGCAAAATTCGCATTTGAACTTGATCATGGGCGCGCTCCGATCCGTCAGCCTTCATTCACCGCCGTGCCCGCATGCCACGACACTTGCAGCGGAGCACAGGCGGATTCTATCCAGCTTCCATCCCCTTGTCGCACAAACGCCTGGCTTAAGCGGCAGCCGGCGGGGAGAATCGGGAGCCTTCCAGGGGCACCTTGCGGTTGGTTGGCGGACCCTTGGGCATAAACGGCGCGCACAGGGCCCCAAGCGCCAAAACCGCCGCGTCGGAGGCCAGATGGGCCCACCATGCACCCGCCCAAGCGAACGAAGATTGCTGGGCCAGGGCGACCAGGGCGCCGTTGGCAAGCAATGCCAGCAGCATGAGCGGGATGATGTTGGTCCAAGCCAGGCGCATCAGCTGGTCGAAACGGAAGCGCGGCAATGTCCAGCGGATCCACATCATGCCGAACAACAGGACGGCCACCTTGAAGGCGAAGACGGCCAACTTGACCAGCACCCAAACCAACCCCATGCCGCCCTCGGCATCGGGAATCAGCTTGATGAAGGGCAGCGGCTCCCAACCGCCCAGAAACAGCAGGATGAAGAAAGCCGAACCGACGATCATGTGCATGTATTCGCCCAGAAAGTACATGGCCCATTTCATCGAACCGTATTCGGTGTGGAAACCGCCCACCAGCTCCTGCTCGCACTCGGCCAAGTCGAACGGTGCGCGGTTGCATTCGGCCAGCACGCAGGTGAAGAAGATGGCCGCCAGCAGCGGATGGGCGACCACGCCCCATGTTTTGGTGAAATCAAACGCAAACAGTCCGCCGCCCAGCTGCCCGCCCACCATGCCCATGGCATCAGGGGTCTTGTAATAGAGAATCATGATGAGCACGCACAAGCCCATCGGGATTTCATAGGCCAGCATCTGCGCGGTGGCGCGCAAACCGCCCAAAAAAGCGAACTTGTTGTTGGATGCATAGGCGCCGATGGTCACGCCGTAGACGCCGATGGAGCCGACCGCCAAGAGGTAAATGACCCCGACATTGAGCGGCGCGGCGGAGACGATCACGGGGTGGCCCGCCTCGCACGCATCCACCAAGTGGCAACCGAACAGATCCAAGCCGGGGAACATCCACGACCCGCCCCACGGCACGACCGCCATGCCGATGATGGCAGGGATCATGACCAGGGCCGGGGCCAGGGTGAACAGGAATCTGTCGGTATGCGGCGGGGTGTAGTCTTCCTTGAACAGCAACTTCAGGCCGTCAGCCAGCGCTTGTCCGAGGCCCAAAAAGCGGAATTTGTTCATCAAACGCAGACCCAAGGCATCCCACAGGTTCTTCTGGCCGAAGCCGAAGCCGGTGCGGTTGGGGCCGATGCGGTCCTGTGCCCACGAAGCAACCTTGCGCTCAAGCAGGATGAGGTAGGCGGTGCCGGCCAGCATCACGTTCAAAACAACCAGGATGATGCAGACACTGACGAAGAATTGGGCCGACAAAGGGGGCAAGTGTGGGAGCATAGGGGGTGGGTTGGGGGCCGGGGATTGTAAAGTGGATGCGCCATCCCCGCCCCGCCCCCCGACGGAACCGGCGCGGCGCCGGGGCGGCCCGGGCCGCGCCTTCGTATGATGCCCCCATGCCATCCTTTCTCCCCCGCCTCGCCGTGCTGGTTCTGGCCGTCCTGCCGCTTGTTTCCTGCAACGGCGACATCTTCGGCCACACCGTCCAGGTCAAGGCCCAGTACCTGAACCTGGCCGGCCACACCGCCGCCGTCCTGGTTTCCACCCCCGACCATGTGCTGGACCCGGATGCCGCAAGCGACATCGGCCAGGCCGTCACCCGCCGCATCATGGACAACGTCAAGGGCGTGACCATGGTCCCCTACAGCCGCTCGCAGGCCTTTGTGGAGGCTAACCCCTACTGGACCACCCGGCCGCCCTCCTCGGTGCAGAAGGCCCTGGGGGTGGACCGCCTGATCGTGGTGGATGTGGCGGAATTCAAGACCCATGAAGAAGGGTCCAACGGCGAACTGCTGCAGGGCGTGGCCAGCGGCTACATCCGCGTGCTGGAAGCCGAAAACAAGAACGCCGACAATTTCGTCCTCAACCATCTGGCCACCTCCAACTACCCCCCGCTGCGCCGTTCCACGGTGGGCCTGCCGGAAGGGTTCGGCGACACCAGCCGCGCCAGCGTGCGCTCACGGCTGATCCAGCTGTTTTCGCGCGACACCGCCGGCGCTTTCTACGACCACGAGGAAACCCGCTGATGCGCAAGCCCCCGCCCTGCGCCGCCGGCGCAATGCTTTTGGCCGCCGGCATCCTCTGCACGCCCGGCTGCATCATTGCCAACGCCGTCTCGCTGCTGTTCTCCTCCGCGGTGCCCATCGAGGCCCAGTACAAAATCCCCAAGGGGCAGACGGTGGTGGTGATCGTCGACGACCTGCGCCGCGCCGCCTCCCCGCACCTGCGCGAAGGCATCGCTTCCGCCGCCGTCTTCCACCTGAAGACCGACGACCGGATCAAGGTGGTCGGCAATGACGTGGTGAGCGATGCGCTGTCCAAACTCGGCGACCGCTGGACCGGCCAGCACGGGCAAAAACAGGTGTCCGCCGCCTCGGTGGGCGCCGCGCTGCATGCGGACCTCGTGATCTACGCCAGCATTGAATCGGCGCAAATCCAGCTGGCCGAAAACATCTACCAACCCCAGGTCCGGCTCTCGATCAAGGCTTTCGAGGCGGCCGCCGGCCGCTGCGTGTTCCCCGCCAACCCCGACGGCGACAACATCCGGGCCTCCGGCTATGTGATCGAAACCGACATCAGCCCCAAGGACCTGTCCGCCGGCGGCCGCAGCGCCGGGGCCATGGCCGAAACCAAACTCGGCGCGCAGGCCGGGATGGACTTGGCGCATGTGTTCATGAAGCATTACCCGAAGCAACCCGGCGACACCCTGGGACAACCCTAAGGCAAAGGCCATCCATGCTGCACCTGCTTGACGCCGCCAGCCCCCAGGCCGTGCCAGCCGCGATGGCCTGCCAAGCCGCGCTGAAAGCCGCGGATGCCGGCGTGCGCGCGGTGCTGCTGGGCGGACCGCCCCTGCAACGGATGGCGCGCCAGGCGGGACTGAACGCCGATGGCGCGTTCGCGCCGCCCCTGGGCAGGCCTTGGCTGAACCTGCATGCGGCCAAACAGGCCGTGATGCGGGCCTCTGGCGGCGAGCCTGCGGCGCTCACCGCATGGGGCGAAGATTCGCTGATTTTCGCACGCATCGCGTTCCCGCAGGTGCCGGCCGCGCTGATGCTGTTGCAAAACCCCGCGCCTGGGGCCTGGCGCCGCCTGACCCTCCTGCACCGCTGGCGCCCCTTCGCCTGGCAGGCCCCGCGCGCCTTGCTCACCGGCGGCGCCTTGGGCGAAGTGGCGGACCGGCTGAACATCACCCCGGTGGACTTGCCGCAGGTTTCAAGCGGCACGCCACCACCCTTGGATGGATTCGCCAGCATTGCCTTGGCCGGCCTGAACGCCAATGCCTGGCGCGGCGCCTCGGTCTTGGGCATCGCCGAAGCCGCCCTTGGCATCAAGCCCGGGATGAAGCCCGGCTGCCGCCTGCGCCTGCACCCGGCCCAGCCGGGCCTGGCCCACGCCACCCGCCTGGTTTGCGCCCTGGGCCAGCCCGAACGCCTGGCCCAGGCAACCGCCATGGCCATGCCGTGGATGCTGCCGGCCGATTGCAAGGCCGTCCTGGCACTGGCGGCTCCCGGCGGCCCGGATGCCACGCAGACCTTGGCCCTGCCCTGGCTCGCCCGCCAAACCCGGCCGATCATCGCCGAAGACACACCGGCCTTGCGCGCGTTGCTGGAGGGGGCGGTGACGGTGAGGTGGGTCAGGGCAGGGGACATGCCGGCGCTGGCGCATGGGTGCGGGGA
>CANIYR010000014.1 GCA_947471825.1 Phycisphaeraceae bacterium
GGGCCTGAAACTCGGCCAGTCGGCAGAAACCCACTCGGCCGCCCTGCGCGAAGAAGTGCTGAAGGAGCTCGATCCGGCCGCCGTCAACACCCCCATCGGCGATGTCGATTTCTCGGTGCGCGCGAAGAAAGCCCTGCAACTGCTCGGCTGCGAAACCTTGGCGGACATCTGCATGAAGACCGAAGCCGAACTCATGAGCATCAAAAACTTCGGCCAGACCTCGCTGGATGAAATCAAAGCCAAACTCACCGAGCGCAACCTCACCCTGCGCGAAGTGGAAGTTTGAGACCCCCGCATTTTTCAGCGCTTTTCCATCAAAACCCCGGCCATGGCCGGGGTTTTTTGCTTGGCGTATTTTCTGTTGCGGAAGCGGCCGGGCAGGCGTTATGCTACCTGCGTCCCCCACCCGCATCCGGAGCCGCCATGCACCCCGTCAGCCGCATCCTTGTCGCCGTGTCCTCCCCTTGGGCCAGCGAAAAACTCGCCAAGCCCATCGCCGACCTGGCCGAGCGCCTGCGCTGTGAAGTGCTGATCACCCATGTGGCGCGCCTGCAGGACACCGATGAGGAGGAATCCGCCATGAGCGAGCGCGGCGAACAGACCATTGAGCGCCTCGCCAGCCTGCTGCGGACCCGCGGCATCAAGTGCGATGGCGTGATGCTGTTCGAGGATCACAGCGACCCGGCCAAACTCATCCTGCAAACCGCACATGCCAAGGGATGCACCGCCATCGCCCTGGGTCTGGCCAGCAAAGGGGCGACCAAGCGGCTGGTCTCCGGCGACATGCCAGCCTCCATCATCCGCCAGTCGGATCTGCCGGTGCTGCTGCTACCGGCCAATTGGGATGGAAACCTGTGACCCCAACATGGCAAAACAACAAGACCCACGTCAAACGGCGCGGGCCAGCACCTGCCACACACATGCAAGAATGAGGGTTGTTAACTGTGAACGGCGTTTGAAAATTTGAATTCCGGCGGCGCCAGGAATGGCGGCCAAAAATTTGAAAACCTGACATTCCCCCGTCCTTGGCAAAGGGGGTTCGGGCGGCCATAGGCCGCCCCCAACCCAACCCTTACAAGGACGCATCAGGTGTTTACTGACATGTCCCAATACAAAAGGAACGCTCCCCCAATGGGATTAACAACGATCGAGACCCGGTAAATCGTGACGGAATTTCAAAGAATTCTTGATTGGCCTCCCTGTGCACTCCCTCATCCCTAACTGATGGCTAAAAAAGCCGCCCACCTACCCCCATGATGGGAGCAGGCGGACGGCTTCAATGGTGGCGAAACCTTGCAGAATGGCCAAGTGGACACGCATGGGCATGCGCACGCTGGCGGTCAAATGGACTCTGATGGACAGCCCTTGAGTCACCCTGAAAGTCACCCTGACCCTTGGGCTAAAGTGGGAATTCCCGTCTTTGGGGGGAACTTTTGACCACCTGGCTCTTTTCAAAGGACGGCAGCCAAAACCATCCAATTCATCGGGTAATAATGAAAGACCCCGCTTTCGCGGGGTCTTTTTGCAGAGAGGGCGAAGGGACTTGAACCCTCGACATCAACCTTGGCAAGGTTGCGCTCTACCACTGAGCTACGCCCTCATTTGGGATGGCAATTGTAACGGAGTGTCGGCAGTTTGCAACCCCCCCTACCTTTTTGTTGAAAAATTTCACCGGATGACGGGCTAATCCGCCATCACGCAGCGGCCGCGCGCCCAAACGCGCAAATGGCTGACTTTTTCCTCCATCAGGACCGACAGCGGACGGGTGGTGCGCACTTCGGCCATCAGATGGCGGGTGGCCAGTTCCACTTTCTCGGCAAAGGCGGCATACAGCGCCGCCACCACCGCCTGCTCGATTTCGGCGCCGCTGAAGCCCTCGGCGGCAACCGCCAATTCATCCAGGCCGAATTTGGCCGGATCACGGCCGCGCTTTTTCAGGTGGACGGCGAATATCTGCTTGCGGATGTCATCGGCCGGCAAATCCACGAAAAAAACCTCGTCAAACCGCCCCTTGCGCAGCAACTCGGGCGGCAGCGACTGCACATTGTTGGCGGTGGCCACCAAAAAGATGGAACTGCGGTGGTCCTGCATCCAGGTGAGCAGGGTGCCGAACATGCGCTGCGACAACCCGCCGTCGGCGGACTCGCTGCCGGCCGACGCGAAGGCCTTTTCAATCTCGTCCACCCACAGGATGACCGGGGCCATCGCCTCGGCCTGGGCCAGGGCCTCGCGCAGGCGGTTTTCGCTTTCGCCGATGAACTTCTGATACAGCACGCCGGGGTCCATGCGCAAGAGCGGCATGTTCCAGTCGGCGGCCACCGCCTTGGCGCACAAACTCTTGCCGCAACCCTGAACGCCCAAAAGCAGGATGCCGCGCGGATGGTCAAGGCCGAAGGCGCGCGCCTCCTGGGTCATCCCGCCGCGGCGGGTCTTGAGCCAGCGTTTGAGGTTGCCCAAACCGGCGATCTCGTCAATGCCCACATTGACGGCCACCGACTCCAGGCTGCCGGCGCTTTGCAGCAGGTTGCGCTTGGCCTCGACGATCAGCGGCACATCGCGGGCCGACAGGGCCCCGTCGCTGTGGACGGCGCTGGCCACAACGCGCGAGGCCTCCGCCAGGGTCAATCCGCGCAGTGTCTGCACCAGCACGTCCATGTCGCGGCGGGTGAGGGTGGCGGTCAGTTTGCGGCCGGTCTTGTGCTGCACCTGCTGGAAGGTGTCGCGCACCACCTGCTCCAGCTCGGCCGGGGTCGGCGGCGGGATCACCACGGGGACCGCCAAACGGCGGATGTTTTCCGGCAATGGCGCGCTGTCGACCAAAATCAGCGTCAGGTTGGTGCGGCTGTGCAGGTCGCGCAGCAGGCGGTGGGCCACCGGATCGCGGCAATGCGGACCCAAATCACGGAAAACATAGATGCGGCTCTCAAACTTCCAATCACGCACCGCGCGCAGGGCGGCGGCGGCATCCTCGACACCTTTTTCATGGGCGCCAAACGACGGGTGCGCGCTCCAAAAGCCCATGGTGGCACTCCACTCCACCAGCGGTGTGCACAGCTCGGCGGCCGTCTGCCGGACCAATTGAACGGCCCGCTCCTCGTCAAAAGTCTGCACCGAAACAAGGGGGTGGCCTGCCAATATGGATAATTTCAGGGGGTCAGCCATGGGGTTTCCGGAATCAGTAACCGCCACTGTCGGGATTGAGGCCGCTCTTGAGGAAATATTCCATCAGCAAATGCCCTTGCTGGATGTGCAGGTCGCTTTGGGCGCAGCTTGCCTCGCTGAAAGGGGCATCCACCACATGGGGCACGCGGTGGCCGGCCATCACAAAGGGCACGGCACCGGCCGGATGGCGGCCGGTGATGCTGCTCGACAGGTGATCCGGGGCCACCAGAATGCGCCAAGGCTGGCCGATGGTTTCAAGCTGATGCACAAGCGGCGCCAGCAAATCCCGGTCAAAAGACTCGATGCCCGCCATGGTGGCCGCCAAACCGGTGCCGTCGGACTCGGTGTCGTTGACGCGGGCCCTGACCACCACCAGATCGCTCTGGGACAAAGCCCGGGCGGCGGCCAAGGCCAGGGCCGCCGGGGAGCCGTTGGGCGTGGGCAGCACGGCCGACATGCCGGCCGCCCGCGCCAAACCCACGGCCAAGCCCGGTTCGGCCACCATGGCGGCGCGCAAATGGAGCAACTCGGGGAGCGGCCGAAGGCCCGGCAGGCGTCCCTGGCCCCATGGCCAAAGATGGGTTATCGGCAACTCGCCCATTTCAAGACGCGTCAGGTTGATCTCATGGGCCGACAGGAAATCCGCACTCGCGCCGACCGCATCCGACAACACCGCGGCCAGATTGCCGCCGGCAGGCATGCAATCGGCAAGCGGCCGGCCCACCGCCTCATGCGGCGCAAAGGTCACCAGCGCATCCCAGTCATAGCGGGTGCCCGACAAGGCCGGCTGCACCAGAAGATGGCGGCCTTCGGCGCCGGTCCTGATCACCGACCCCGGCATCCGCAGGCGGGATGCAAACGCGCCCAAAATGGCCGCCGCCTCGGCATCGCGCACATGCGACACGGCGCTGACAACCCCGTTTTTGACGCACAGGAAGGACAACCGCAGCACCCAGTCGCCGGGAAAAACCTCGTGCCCCAGGCCCCAGGTCTCCAGCGCGCCGCGGCCGGCCTGGTTCAGCGCCGGATCGTAACCCAAGAGGCACAAGAGCCCGATGTCGGCGCGGACCGGCAAAGGCGGCGGGCAGGTGACCACCCGGCCCAAACGCCCGCGCAACGCAAGCCCGTCCAAGGCCGGTGTGCGGGCAACCTCCAGCGGTGTCCGGCCGTCCAGTTCCGCGCAGGCGGGCTCGGCAAGGCCGGAGGGTATGACAAGGAGATGCTTCATGACGGAGGTTTCTCTTACTTGATTTTGAGATCCACGCCCTCGCGCTTGAATTTCTCGACCAGCAGGCGAACCTCCTCGAACGCCTTGTCGAGGCGCTTGGCGGCATCGTTCATGTTTTCGTAAAGCTCGGGATCGTGCACCAGTTTGCCGGCCGTGCCCTCGCCCTTGTTGACGGCATCGAGCAGGGCGTTGACACCGGCGGCGGTCTTGTTCAATTCGTCGGCCAACTTACCGTACTTGGCCTGCATCACGCCGAGCGTTTCGCGCATCTGCAGCATGGTCTTGTTGGCGTCGCCGCTGGTGGAATCCACCGCCGTGCCGATTTTCCTGCCCAATTCGGAGATGGTGCCATTGGCCGACTTGATGGCGATGTTGGCGTTGGCGGCGGCTTCCTTCGTCGCGGCCAGCGTGGCGCGCAGGTCTTCGCGCATCCGGGGGTCGGCCACCACGTCATCGGTGTGCGCCACCAAGCCGTTCATGCGCACGATGAGGGTCTGGATGTTGGGCTGGGCCTCGCCCTTGGCGATTTTTTCGGGGTCCACGGGCTCGAAATTGCCGCCGATCAAATCGGTCGTCTTCTTGAGCGACGCCACCAGGTCATGGGTGTCCTGCATGAAGGGGCCGACCGTGCCGTCCAGGGTGCCCTTGATGTTGTCGGCCATTTCGATGGCCAGGTTGGAACGGTAACCGCTCACCACCGCCGAGCCGTCGGTTGGCAGGGACCGGCCCGGCTTGTCCGCGAAGAAAATGATGCGGGAAACGCCGCCTAGGATCTGCTCGTTCAATTCCACGCGCGCGGTGTCCGGCAGCGTGACGGATTTGTCGATATCCACCATGGCGCTGACGCCGTACGAGCCGTCCTTGTTGGCGGCGACCGCAACGCTGGTCACGGTGCCGATGGGCACGCCGGCCAATGACACGGTGCTGCCGGAAGTCAGGCCCTGTGCGCGCGGCAGCAGCACCCTGACCTGGTAACCGCGGGTGACCCAGCCCTTGATGCCGGCAAAGGAGACAATCAGCACCGCCAGCACGATCAGGGACACAAAGACGGTCAGCCCGACAAAAAAGTCGCGCTTGGGGTTGCGGTTGGGATCGGTGGGATCGCTCACGGGTTCTCGGTGAAAGGGGCGGGGGATGAAGGCGGAACGACCGACGGGGCAAAAGTGGGGGTAAATGCCGAATGAATGCGCAAAAGGTCATCCTCTTCGGCCTGCCCCAAGATGAAGCGCTTGACCAAGGGATCGCTTGTGGCCAGAAACTCGTCCTTGTGCGCATCGGCCACGACCCGGCCATTGTAAAGCAGCACCATGCGGTCGGCGATCTTGCGGGCGCTGTTCATGTCGTGGGTGACCACGATGCTGCTGATGCCCAGATTCTTGGTCAGGGCCAGCACCAATTCGCTGATGAGATCGCTGCGCATCGGATCCAGGCCCGTGGTCGGCTCGTCGAACAGCACCAGGTTGGGCCGCAGGATGATCGCCCGCGCCATGGCGATGCGCCGCTGCTGGCCGCCGGAAATCTGCGTGGGATAGCGGTTCTCAAAGCCCGGCAAACCGACCATGCGCAGCACGTCGCGCACTTTGTCCAGGCGCTCCTCCGGGCTGTCATCGGTGTGCTCAAGCAAGGGGAAGGCGATGTTCTGCCCCACCGTCATGGAATCGAACAGGGCCCCCAGCTGGAACATGTAACCCACTTTGCGGCGGACCTCCAGAAACTCGCGCTCGGTGTACCGGTCCACCCGCTTGCCATCGACATAAATCTCGCCTTCGTCCGGCGCCAGCAAACCCACCAGATGCTTGATGAGCACGCTCTTGCCGGCCCCCGACGGGCCCAGGATCACCGTGACCTCGCCCTTCTTGAAGGCCAGGCTGACATCCGACAGGATGATGTTGGGGCCGAACCGCTTGGACACGCCGACGAGCTCGGCGATGTGGTCGGGGTTGCGGGGGGACGTTGGGATTGGGGAATCGGTTGGCACAGGATTTCAAGAACTTAAAGAATGAATGGCTCACTCGGCCATGAAGTATTCCCGGACCGACTCGATCACCAGATCCTGCTGCCCGCGGGTCATCTCCGGGAACACCGGGATGCACAGCGTCTCGCGGGCGGCTGCTTCGGCATGGGGGAACGCCCCGGCCTTGTGGCCCAAATCGGCGAAACACGGCTGCAGATGCAGCGGCACCGGGTAATACACGCGGCTGTCCACCCCATTGGCCGCCAAATGCGCCGCCAAGGGATCGCGCCCGCCGCCGCGCACACGGATGGCATAATGGCTGAAGGTGTGGAAACAGTTTTCGCTTTCGGCGGGGGTCGAAACCTGCAGTTCGCCCAGGCGTTTTTCATAACGCTCGGCATGGGCCCGGCGGGCGGCCGTGTCGGCTTCCACCTGCGGCAATTTGATGGACAGAAGCGCGGCGTGCAGCGCATCCAGGCGGAAATTGCCACCCAGGTGGCGCACTTGGTAACCGTCTTCGATGCCGTGCACGCGCATCAGGCGGATGCGCTGGGCCAATGCATCGTCGCTGGTCAAAACCGCGCCGGCATCGCCCATGGCCGACAAACCCTTGGTCGGGTAGAACGAGGTCACACCCACCGACCCCAGCGACCCGGCCTGCTTGCCCTTGTACTTGGCGCCGATGGCCTGGTCGGCATCCTCGATGACCGGAATGCCGCGCTTCTTGGCAAGGGTCAGAATCGGCCCCATGTCGCAGGTCTGGCCGTAAAGATGCACCGGCAGGATGGCCTTGGTGCGCGGCGAAATCGCCGCCTCCAACTTGGCGGGATCCAGGTTGCATGAAATGGGATCGATGTCGCAGAACACCGGCTTGGCGCCCATGCGCACGATGCAACCGGCGGTGTGGATGTAGGCGAAGGGCGAGGTGATGACTTCGTCCCCTGGCTTGATGCCAAGGGCCATCAGGGTGATCAAAATGGCGTCGGTGCCGGACCCCACGCCGATAGCATGCTTGACACCACAAACCTTGGCCAGCTCTTTTTCAAACTTCTCGACAAAGGGGCCCAAGATGTACTCGCCCGACTCCTCCACCCGCTCCAGCGCTTCGTGGAACTCCTCCAAGTGCGGGCGGTTGTTGGCGACCAGGTCGTAAAGGGGAACTTGTGTTTTGGACATCGGGCTTCCTGCGGCTTGTCGGGCGGAAACGGGACCCCAATCCTTGGGGCTCCCCGGGTGCGGAAGCATAGCAGAGGCGCGTTTTTTAAAGAAAACCGCGCCTTTTGCCGAAAAAAGCAGTGTCCCAAACCATGCGCTGCGATACTTTCGTTACACTTCCCATCATGCCGGTGAATGGATTCACCGGTTATTGCCCAAACCCGCCTCAAGGCTGAGGATTATTCATGAAGACTTCCTACAAAATCGCGTTGGCCATTTGCTGTCTCATTCTCGTGGGCGGCGGCGCCTATGCCGTTCTGCACAACAAGAAAGCACCGGTAGCGGTGGTGCTCGCCCCACCGGAAACCAATGTCGACCCGGTTTCGCCCATACTCCCCACGGGCCCGGCCGCCCCTGACACCTTGGGTGGCCTACCAGCCACGGATGCGCCGCTGGCCACCACCTCCGTCAGCCAGGCCATCGCCCCCCCCGCTCCCACCATCAAGGCAGATCCGGCAACCCAGCCGCCGGCCATCGGCACAACCACTCCGACCGCAACCACTCCGACCGCAACCACTCCGCCGGCAACCACCACAGTGAAAACGGCGACGGCAACCCCGGAGCCAGGCCCCACCACCAAGCCCGCCGCCCAAACCCACACCGTGCACGCTGGCGACACGCTGTCCTCCATCTCGCAGAAGTACTATGGCGACCAGAAGCACACGGATGAGATTTACAACGCCAACCGCAAGGTTCTCAGCGCCCCCAACAAGTTGAAAATCGGCGACAAACTGACCATCCCCGCCAAGTAAACGGCGGCTGTATTCCAAGGCTTCCCCAAACACCGCAGGCAAATGCCTGCGGTGTTTTTAACAGGCGGACGGGCAGCCCTGCCGCACGCGACTTGGCGCACAGCCGCAAGGGCCTTGGGGTACAATTTCCCCCTTTCCCCCGCTTCTTCCCCGGATTCCGCCCCCATGGCCCTGCTTTCGATCGCCAACGTCGCCCACATGTTTGAAGACCGCCGCATTTTTGACGGCGTCAATTTGACGCTGAACGAAGGCGAGCACATCGGCCTGGTGGGCGTCAACGGCTGCGGCAAGTCCACCCTGCTCAAAATGGTCGCCGGCCTTGGGGGGCTCGGCAAACCGCTGGAAGGCCAGATTCAGGTGACCAAGGGCTGCACGGTCGGTTACCTGCACCAGGATCACCACTTCGACCCGGAAAAAACCCTGCTCGAGGAAACCCTGGGAGCCTTCGCCCACATCGAGGAATCCCGCGTGCGGCTCGATGAAATTTGCGAACTTCTGGGCACCGCCGGCGACGAGGAGATGACCAAACTGCTGGCCGAGTACGAGTCCATCGAAAACATGCTGGCGTCCTGCGGCGACGGCTCCTACGAACACAAGGCCCACCAGGTGCTGGCCGGCCTTGGCATCCCGGTGGGCACCCATGATGTGAAATGCAAGGACCTTTCCGGCGGCCAGCGCGCACGTGTGGCATTGGCCCAGTTGCTGATCACCTCGCCCGACATTCTGCTGCTCGACGAGCCGACCAACCACCTGGACATCGCCGGTCGCCAATGGCTGGAGGACTTCCTGGTGAACTACAAGGGCGCGGTCATCCTGATCAGCCACGACCGCTGGCTGCTCGACCGCTGCGTCAGCAAGATTTATGAAATGGAACGCGGCAAATTGGTGGAATACCCCGGCAATTACACCAAATTCCGCGAACTGCGCGTGATGCGCTTGAACGATTTGCGCCGCATCTACGACAAGCAGCAGGAGAAGATCAAGAGCGAGCAGGCCTTCATCGACAAGTTCCGCGCCGGGCAGCGCTCGGCCCAGGCCGCCGGCCGCGAAAAGCGCCTGGTGCGCTTCATGGACGAGGAAACCTTCGAACTGCCGCCCGAACTGGGCACCATGAAGCTGCAGTTGCTGCCCAAGAAGCGCAGCGGCGACCAAGTGATGATGGCCGAGAACATCGCCGTGGCCTACGAGGGCCGCACACTGTTCAAGGATTTCTCCATCACCGTCAAGCGCGGCGACCGCATCGGCATCCTGGGACCCAACGGCGCCGGCAAATCCACCATCGTGCGCGTCCTCATCGGCGAGCAGCACCCGACCAAGGGGACCACGCGCCTGGGCTCACAGGTGGATGTCGGCTGGTTCCGCCAGAGCCACGACCACCTGCCGCCGGAGGAAAACCTGGTGGAGTACATCCGCCAGCACACGGTCAGCCAGACCGAGCAGGAGGCCCGCGACATCGCCGGCGCCTTCCTGTTCAGCGGCGACGACCAGAAGAAGATGATCAAGCTGCTCTCGGGCGGCGAGCGCGCCCGCGTCATGATGGCCACCCTGATGACCGAAGGCCACAATGTGATGGTGCTCGACGAGCCGACCAACCACCTGGACATCCCCAGCGCCGAGCGGCTTGAAGAAGCCCTGCGCGGCTACACCGAGTCCAAGGTCGCCTACTCCGACGCCGGCAAGACCGGCGGCGAAGGCACCCTCATCCTCATCACCCACGACCGCATGCTGCTGGACAACCTGGTCACCCAGCTGATCGTGTTCGACGGCGAGGGCGGCGTCAAGTTGTTCCTGGGCAATTACAGCGACTACATCACCGCCACCGGCCAGAAACTGGTCCTAAGCGGCGACGAGGAAGCCAAGGACAAGAGCAAGAAACTCGCGGTGGCGCCTGCCAAAAAAGTCTCGCCTCCGCCGGTCATGCCGCCGGCCCCGCCCAAGGGCACCCTCACCAAAAGCGGCCACACGCCCCCCCCGCCGGCCGGCAAGGCGGCCAAAAAGAACAAGGCCCTGGGCGGCCTGTCCATGGACCGTCTGGAGGCCAAGATGGAGGAAACCGAAACCCGCAAGAAACAGATCGAGTCGCAGATGGCCGATCCGGCGATTTACAGGGACAAGGCCAAATTCGCCGCGCTGTTGGCCGAACAGGAGAAAATCGCCGAGACCATGGCCGAGCTTGAGGACGAGTGGGGCAGCCGGTGAGGCAGGGCAATGCCGAACAAAAAAAACGCGCGTTGCGAAACGCGCGTTTTTCTTTCTGATTGCCGTTCTTGGATGACGCCGCGTCGGGCGGGATCAAAACCCTTCGCGCAACTGATGCCGCTCTTCGCGCTTCTTGTCCTCTTCGATCTTGGCCGGATCGAGCGAGGATTTCTCCCGGATGGCGGCGGCCCGCGGCGCTTCCGGCGCCGGTGGCTCATAGAAATAACCGAATGTTTTCGGGCGCCACTGCACCTCCCACGGGCGGCGGTAATACGGCTGCCACAGGTAGGCGTTCTTGGGCTCCGGCTTGCCCTTGACGGAGGCGGCCCACTCGTTCCACGCCAGCGGCTGGTCGCCGGCATCATGGCCGCCGGCCACGAACACCAGCGAACGGTGCGCGTACCAGACCACGGAAAAAGACGGGTCTTCCAAAGCGCCGACCAGGGCCAGGAAGGTGCGTTCGCAGGGGTAATGCCCCAGCGCATCCACCGCCATCGAACGCACATCCACATCGGTGTCGGCCAAAAGCGCGATCAGGCCGTCGCGCGACTTGTCCCAGGCTTCGCCCGGCGGCAAGGCGATGCGGCGCAGCGCGTCGGCCACCGCCAGGCGGACCGACATGTCCTTGTCGGAAAGCAAGGGGACCAAGGCCAAGGCATCCTCCGGCCCGCCATGGTCGCCCAAAGCGCGGGCTGCCGCCGCGCGCACGCCGATGTCCTTGTCGTTCAAGCCGTATTGGCGGTAAACCTTGCGGTAAAGCGGTTCGCCGCCGAAATCCTCCTCGGACAGGAAGCCGACGGCTTTGCGGCGGGTGTCGGGATTGGGCGAAACCATCAGGTTCTCGACCGCCTCTTTGGCCGTCGGCGTGTCCTCCAATTCCAACATGCCGTCAATGATGGCCGGGCCTTCGCAGGCGGCCAAACCAAGGACGCCCGCCAAAAGGAGCGCAGCGCGGAAAGACCGGAAAGAGGGTGACAATGGCATGGGATGGGATTGTACGGAAAGGGCCGCCGGATGCACGCTTGTCTTCATGCCCTTCATTGGGCCGCCGCCCGCTTCAAAACCTTCCCCACGAACTCCGCCGGCGTCATGCGCGGGCTTTCATGCACGGTCTTGACCCCGGCCGCCCCGGCATTGGACAGGAAGCGGGCCGCCAGGCGGTCCAACTCCGGCTTGGGCAGGCCGCCGGGCTTCCAGGTGGCCAAGAGCACATAATCCACCCCCAACCGGGCGGCGCGCACATGGCGCAGGCAATCCGGGTTGCCGGATGCGGCCGCTTCGGCACGGTCGAACAGGACCTCTGCCTTGGTGCACACCTCCGGGGTGAGATACCGCGCCGTCGGCGGGTCGTACAGGCCGACATGGATGCCGGGGGCGGCGGCCGCGGCGTGGGTGAGGCGCACATAAGCCGCCAGGTCGGGGGCCGCGGCACCGTAATAGCCGGCCAAAAAATCCGCCTGCGCGGCGGCGACATCGCAATCGGGGTTCCACAGCAACTTCGCCAACAGGTAGAGGCGCAGTTCCTGCAGTTCTCCGCCATTGTTCATGTAGTCGCCTTCCTCAAACACCCCGCTGACGCCGTGGGCGGCGAAATAGCGCATGTTGGGTTGCAGGGTTTCCAGGTTTGGAAAGGGCTGGAGGAAGTGCGCATAGTTGACGGTGTAATCCCAGATCCAGATGCGGTGCGTGAGGTTGTTCCAGCCGGCCAGGTTGTCGCGGAAGCGCTTGGACTCCGCGCTGTCGCAGGTGTCCAGCGGATGGCTGCTGCAGCAGCCGTAGGAACACAGCCGCACGATCACATTGGGCAGCGGCCGCAAGCTTTTGGACGGCTTCTCGCTGTAGTAATACGCCAGCGTGTCCACCGCCTTGCTTGGGAATTCCTCGCGCAAGCCGGCGGCGATGAAGTTGGCGAATTCCAGCACCGGACCGGCCTGCGAACCCTCGCGGTCAACGACCGCCTGGCAGGCCGGGCACTGGCACCAGCCGCCGCCGTCGTTCTGCGACACCGAGATCACATCGCTTTCGGGGTGCTGGCGCAATTGGCGGCGCGCCTCCTCCAGCGCGATGGCGCGCACTTGGGGGTGGGTCAGGCACAACTGGCTGGTTTTGCGCACGCCTTTGACGAGGGCGTAATACTCCGGGTGGCCGGCAAACCACACGGACGGCGGCACCAGTTTGCCGGCCGTGTGGACGAAATAGCCAGGCACATAGCGCACCGCGCCGCCCTCGGCCGCGGAAAGCGGCGCACCGGAATTGACGCGGTTGCGGGCCGCCCAGCCGGCGTCGCGGCCAAAAACGCCCTGCGGCTCGCGGTATTCAAAACGCGGTCGGTCGGACCGGTCCAACGCCGGCAGGCGCAGCGTCGCCTGATGCGGGATGCGGGCGGCATCGGGGGCAAACCAGCGGCAGCCGAGTTGCTCCTCCAAAAGCGCATAGACGCCGTACAGCGTGCCGCGCGGCGAGCCGCCGGCAATGGTCAGGGTGCCGCTCTGGGTGCGCAGCCGGAAACCTTCGGCCCCGAGCGCCGCCGCGTCCGGTGCGGCCCCACGGGCCGCGCCCAGCCGGATCTCGCAGGCGGCGGCCGGCGTGGCGTCGTCCACGATGGGCAGGCGGGCGCCGGAGATGTCCGCCACATACCGCTGCAACTCCTCCGCCGCATGGCGCTCGGCTTGGGCGGCCTTGGCCGGCAGCACGATCACATAGGCGGAGCGGCCGCTCGTGGCCAACTCCACCCCCGCCGCCCCCGGGCCGGGCGATGGCGAAACGCAGGCCGACAAGGCAAGGGCAAAAACGGACAGCCATGGAAAGAATGAGCGCATGGGGTGGAGACGCCGGGCGGGCGTGGGGATTACAGGAGGAGGGGATTGGGGGCGGGGTGATGGGCGGCTCGCAAAGCCTGCACCTATGATGCAAGTTGTTTTTAATGAATATCTTGATGATGAACTTAAATTTAGGGACAGACCTTTTGGGACGGTGGAAAAAGGCCAAAACCCGACAAGGGGCCAAGCGGAAATACGGAAAGTCGTCGCCATCCGACATTCCCCCCATCCCCTATCCTTTGCGCCACGCCCGCGTCCCTTGCAGCATCGACGCCCATGCCACCACCCTTACCCGGAGACCCCATGCCGCCCATCCGCCTCGTCCTCCCCGCCCTTTGCCTCGCCCTGTCCGCCGGTTGCTCCTGCCCCATGGCCGCCTCCGGCGGCTGGGAAGCCGGCCTGCGCCAGGAATTGCCGCGCATGGGCCACCGCAACTTCATCGTCATCGCCGACAGCGCCTATCCGTTGCAAAGTTCACCTGGGATCAAGACCATCCATGTCGGCGGCACCCAGGCAGAGACGCTCAAGAAGGTGCTGGCCCTGCTCGCGCAGCAGAAGCATGTGCGCCCGATCGCCTGGATGGACGCCGAGCAGTCCAAGGTGGCCGAGGCCGACGCGCCGGGCATCGGCCAATGCCGCAAGGATCTGGCCGCCGCGCTCGCCGGCGCCAACGTGCAAACCGCCGCGCACATGGACATCATCAAGAAGCTCGACGAATCCTCCAAGCTGTTCAATGTCATCCTGATCAAGACCGACGAAACGCTGCCCTACACCAGCGTGTTCCTGGAACTTGACTGCGGCTATTGGAACGGCGAGAAGGAAGCCCGCCTGCGCGCGGCCCTCGGCGAAACGAAGTAATTTTCAAGCCCCCCCATCCACCCCCAAACACCCATGTCCGACTGCTGCCCCCCCGGCTCCGCCTGCTGCCCGCCCACCCGCCGGGACTTCCTCAAGTTCACCGGCATCGGCACCGCCACCTTGCTGGCGGCCAAAACCTTTGCCGGCCCCTTCGAGGCCGACGCCCATGCGGGCTCCGGCCTGGACGCCAAGCACCCGGTGCCGCTCGACAAGAAATTGAGCAAGGAATGGCTGGCCTCGCTCGTTGCGCGCGGCAAGCCTTCGTCGTGGAGCGACTGGGCGGCCCTGCAGCACATCGGCATGCCGGTGGCCGGCATCGGCACGGGAACGGTGTACCTGGGCGGCGACGGCCGGCTGTGGGGCTGGGATGTCTTCAATGTGCCGCACGAAGGCGGCGTGCCCAACAGCACCGCCCCCGGCATCGGCGAACGCAACGGGGCCAACTATGTGAAGCCGTTGCCGATGGAATCGCCTTGGAATGTCAGCCACGGCCTGTTGCTGCATGTGAACGGGCAAACCAAACGCCTCGACCACACCGGCTTTCCGCAGGTGGAATTCACCGGCCAATACCCCATCGGCCGCATCACGCTGGCTGAAAACGGCCATCCGGTCTCGGCCGTGATGGAAACCTATTCGCCCTTCATCCCGCTGGACTACGACAACTCCAGCCTGCCGCTCTCGGTGATCGAACTGACGCTCAAAAACGCCGGTGACGCCGCGGTCGAAGCGGAATTGGAAGCCTACCTTGAAAACGCCGCCATCCGTTACCAGCCCTCGACCCCCGGCGCCGGCCTGCAGCGGGTGGCGCGGGTGGTGCCGCTTGCCGGCGGGGCGATGGTGACCGGCCAGGTGACCCGTGAAAAAACACCCGCCGAAAGCGACAAGCCGGACATCCTGCTCGCCGATTTTGAGGCCGATTCCTGGGAAAAAACCGGCTGGGTGGCCGAGGGCGACGCCTTCAAGGGCGGGCCCTTCCGGCGCGCAGAAGCGGCGGCGCACCACGACATCCAGGGGCACGAGGGCAAGCGTTACGCCCACTCGCACAACACCCGCGCCGCGGCCGAGGTGAACGCCGCCGACGGCCTGACCGGCACGCTGACCAGCCCGGCGTTCAAGGCGGAGCGGCGCTATCTCCGCTTTCTGCTGGTGGGCGGCAACCATCCGGGCGAAACTTGCCTGGAAGTGCTCTTGGGCGACAAAGTGGTGGAATCGGCCACCGCCGACAACGCCAATGTGTTCAAGGACCATGTGCTGGACTTGAAGAAATGGCAAGGCCAGGAACTGCGCCTGCGGCTGGCCGACCGTGCCAAGGGCGGCTGGGGCAACATCGGCCTTGACCGGGTGGTGCTGACCGACCGGCCGGCCGCCTCCAACACCCCCATCGAAGGCCTGCGCGACTGGGGCTCGATGGCGCTGGCCATCGTGGCCGACAAAGCCGTGGGCCAGGCCGCCCGCGGCAAGGCCGGCGACCTTGCGGAAGCCCCGCTGGCCGAGGCCCAAGAGATGGCGGTGCGCGCCCGGCTCACCATTCCCGCCAACGGCGAGATCAAAACCACCGTGCTGATCGCCTGGCACTTCCCGCAGGTGCATCCCGGCATGAACCAGCTGCCCGATCCCCGCCGCTGGGTGGCTGAAAAATTCGCCGATGCTGGCGCGGTGGCTGCCTACGCCGCCAAAGAATTGCCGCATTTGGCCGGCATGACCCGCGCCTTCCGTGACACCTGGTACGGCGCCGAGGCCGGCGAAAACCGCGGCACCCTGCCGCACTGGCTGCTGGAGCGCTCGCTCTGGACCGTCTCCAGCCTGACCACCAACGGCACCTACCGCCTGACCAAGGGCCGCGTGTGGGGCTGGGAGGGCACCGGCTGCTGCCCCGGCACCTGCGCCCATGTGTGGCACTACGGGCAATCCGCCGGGCGGCTGTTCCCGCAACTGGAGATCGACCTGCGCGAACGCACCGACTTCACCCCGAATGCGCTGATGGCCGACGGCCTGATCCGCCACCGCGGCACCTATTCCGGCGAGCGGCACGCCTGCATCGACGGCCAGACCGGCATCCTGCTGCGCTGCTACCGGGAGCACCTGAGCGACACCGGCGGGGAATTCCTCAGGCGCAACTGGATCCACATTGAAAAGGCCGCCGAATTCCTGGTGCGCGCCGAAGCCGAGGGCAAGCCGGCCGGCAACGACGGCGTCTTCACCCGCCGCTTCGAAAACACGCTCGATGCGCAGTGGGGCGGCGAGATCCCGTGGATCGTCGGCATGTACCTGGCCGGCTTGTCGGCCGCATGCGCCATGGCCGACGCAGTGGGTGACCAACCGGCCGCCGCCCGCTGGCGCGCCATCACCGCCAAGGGCAGCGCCGCCTACGCCGGTTATTTCGACAAGCAGGCCGGCTATTACAAGGCCAAGTGCACGCCGCAGGAAATGCTGCCGGTGCATGTCGGGCCGGGCAGCCACATCGACATGTGCCTGGGCGATTTCTGGCTGGCCCAGGTCGGCCTGCCGCCGGTCGGCAACAAGGAGCACCTGCGCCAGGCCATGGACAGCCTGTACAAATACAACTTCGCGCCCGACATGGGCGTGTTCCGCAAGAAAGTGGAGGCAAACGGCGTCAGCCCCGGCCGCCACTACGCCGAAGCCGGCGAAGGCGGCCTGGTCATGGCCACCTGGCCCCACGGCGGCCTGCCGGAAGCCTGCAAGAAATTCTGGTCGTTCATGTACTTCCAGGAATGCATGAGCGGCTTTGAGCACAGCGCCGCCGCACTCATGGTGTCGCTGGCCAAGGACGAAAACGATCCGCTTCTCATCCAAGGCCTCACGGTTTGCCGCGCGGTGCACGACCGCTACGACGCATCGCGCCGCAACCCCTACAACGAGATCGAGTGCTCCGACCACTACGCCCGGGCCATGTCGAGCTACGGCGTGTTCATCGCCGCCTGCGGCTTCCACTGCGACGCCGCGGCAGGCCTGCTGCGCTTTGAGCCCAAGATCGGCGCCAAGGACTTCGCCGGCCCCTTCGTGGGCGCCGGTGCCTGGGGCAGGTTCGAACAGAAACACACCACGACCGGCCTCTCCGCCAAACTGGACGTGCGCTTCGGCGCCATGCGCCTGTCGCGGCTGGAGCTGACAGCGCCCGCCGGCTTGATCGCCGCCGCCACCACGGTCAAACTGGCCGGCAAGGCACTGGCTTGCCGCCAGGAAAAACAGGACGGCCGCTTGGCTGTCGTCCTGTCTGAAGCGGTGACGCTCTCGCATGGCCAGGTGCTGGAGGTGACGGTCGGCTGACCGCCTTCGATCAAACCCGCACCGGCCCAAGCCCTGAGCGCCCTCCGGCGCAGATTGGAAAACCCGGCGGTTAAACTGCATGCCGGCCATGGAATCGTCCGGCCATCTGGAAATCCATGAAAACAATGGATAAGACCATGAAAAAGACCTGCATGATGCTTGCTCTTGCGGCGGTGATGGCGCTTGCAGGATGCGCCATGGGCTCCGGCGGGCTGGGTGCGGAAGGCGGAAATCATGGCGGAGCGGCGGGGGTTTGGTGGCGTTTGCCAGTGAAATGAAGGGAAAGACGGATGTGAAAGTGTAAAAAAACTTGATTTGCGCGCGCGCGAAAGATAATCTTTCCATTAGGTTTGAACCCGCCTTTGGCATCGCGCACTTTTCAGAAAAGAGAGGAATGGCCGTCTTCACTTACGCCTGCCGTCCTTGCGGGTACCAACTGGCCGTTGGCTGGTTCCACTATCCCGTGTTCAGCGTCGGGTACGCGGCTTGCATCCAATTCGCCTGCGGTCGTTGCGGTCTTTCACACTTTTTCAACCATCCAACACCCGATGGCAAAGCGGCGGGTTTTCTCCCCCATTATCACTATGGACAGGAGCGCCTGCCATTCCCTGATGATCCAGACGCCGCTGCGCGCAAAGAACCCGTCAAAAGCCAGGATGTCTTCACCTGCTTCGAGGATTTCATCTGCCCCGGGTGCACACACCAAGGCCAGGTGATCACCATCGGGGCAAAAGCCCCCGGTTGCCCGCTTTGCCGGCACCCGCTGGAATGCTTGGGCGGTGAAGCGGACTGAAAAAACATCCGCCATCACCGCCGATGCTTATACCCCCAGCAGGAGTCGAACCTGCGACCTGCGACTTAGAAGGTCGCTGCTCTAGCCAACTGAGCTATGAGGGCCAAAATGGCGCGCAC